>NZ_JAWQUO010000005.1:0-181353 GCF_033446605.1 Iodobacter sp. CM08
TCGGCTTGCTTTAAAATCGCCATAATTTGGCTGTCGGAATAGCGTGCTGCTTTCATGTAGAGCTCCTCAAACACTGCGAGAAAATTCTACTTAAAAATGAGCTGGTTTTGTGGGGGGATTACCAGGGTTCGCCAAACGAATCGACAATAGCGGTGGTGCATTGGCTGGGGTGGCGATTTGCCAACTGGCTAAGGTGTGCTCCCTGCCCACACGCCACAGGCTGTTATCTGGGCCTGCATTTTGGTCTTGGCTAAAGGTGGCAAAATCATTTAAACGGTAAGGGGTGCTAGCATTAGTGAGCAAGCTGCGAATCCGCGCCAACCGCGTTTCACTGCTTTTGCCAATTTTGTAATTGCAATCCGCCAACTCATCGCTCAGATAATGATTGGTATGACTCATCACTCCCTGAGACTGGCTTTGCAGCGTATAGCGGCCATCCTTGCCAATTTCGACTTGCAAAAGCTGGCTATGGTCGCTAATCAGTAAAAATACCGGCCCACTCTTGCTAAAGCGCTGCTCTGCACGGGCCAGCACATCGGCAATATGATGATCCTTACGCAAAATGTCGCCTATCAGATTTCTTGTACCGCCTTGCGCCTCTCGCTCTTCCCGAGACAAGCTACCTGCCATTGCGCCCACTACCGACAAGCCAAACTCATTCACCCCCGCCTTCAGCCCTGGCACCGAGCCATCGTCGGCATACAACCCAACATAAGCCGCGCCCTGCTTAGGGTGAACGAGGCGGACAGACTGCACATGATCAGGCTGCCAATCGCGATTTTTAGCCAGCAAGGTGCCGCCACCTGCGGCCTCACCTACCGCCCCCCAAAGGGTACAAGCCTGCACAGGCCGTATGAAAAAAAGCAAGCCTAAGAGTAGCAAACGCCGCATCGTCAACCCCTTTAATGCTTCAACAACTGATGTTATGCACAAAGGCACTTACTTGACTTAATTTGCGTTCAATCTACTAAATTAGGGCAAGGATGATTCTCATTGAAAACATTTGATTGAATCAAAGAATGAACAATTACAACGCGCCAACTGCCTGTGTTTTTCGTAGACGACGCATTGTTTGACCTTACTGCATGCCCCCCGTTAAATAAGGGATGTTGCTTCCGCAGCAGGCGCTATTTTTGCTAAATGTTTAAGTACTTGCGCCGCAGCCACAAAGCCAAAGCAGCCTGTTACTGCCACCGACGCGCCAAAGCCACCTTCACAACCCAAGCCCAAAGCCGCATCGCCCACGGCGGGCTTTTGAGTACAGATGCTGCCATCTGCCTGCGGATAAACCAGTTGCTCGGTGGAATAAACGCATTCCACGCCCATTTTTTTACCCTGCTGCGCAAAACCATATTCACGGCGCAAGATTGAGCGCACTTTTGCTGCCAGCGGATCATTTATCGTTTTAGATAAATCCACCACGGCAATTTGGCTAGGGTCGATCTGCCCGCCCGCGCCGCCCGTTGTCACCAAGCGAATTTTGCGCCGTTTGCACCAAGCAATCATCGCCGCCTTAGTTTTGACCGAATCAATGGCATCAATAATGGCGTCGTAACCACGACCTAAAGTTTCTTCAAAATTATCAACACTGACAAAATCTTCGATCATATCCACGATGCATTCTGGATTAATCTGAACAATTCTCTCAGCCAGTGCGGCTACTTTCATCCGGCCATAATTCCCTTCCAAGGCGGGCAGCTGACGATTGGTGTTAGATACACAAATATCATCCAAATCGATCAGCGTGATATGGCCAATACCAGAGCGCGCCAAAGCCTCGGCCGCCCAAGATCCCACGCCACCCACACCCACAACACACACATGCGCTTGCCGAAATTGCGCTAATGCCGCAATGCCATACAAACGGGCAATACCGCCAAAACGGCGCTCAAAAGAAGTATCCAAAATTCAACCTTATCTTATTACAAACGCAAAAACGCCCCGAAGGGCGCTCTTTTCTAGACTTACCACATTATTCAAAGTTCAACTTTTAGCAGCCCTTCGTTTAGGCGCAGGCTTTGCCACCTCGACCTCAACGATAGTCTCTTCTGCGGCTGCCGCAGGTGGATCGGTTGGCAAAGGGTCATCGCTAGGTACATCCCCTTCCTTGCCGTAACCTGGCATACCCATACCGGTAAATAAATGTCTGGCGCGATCTTGCAACTGTTGCTGCATATCCACAAACATTGACGTACTGCTTTCAAGATAATTATTCATCATACTTTGCATGCCTGGGCCTTGAAACTTCATAAAGTCTCCCCACAGATTTGCATTTGAAAGCATCGGGTTTTCGCCGGTAATCACCGACTTAGCCTGTGTCTGTAAGCGACCTTGCATTTCAGCAAAGAGTTGCATGTTTTTTTCTAAGTAATTCCCCATGACACCTTGCATTGCATTCCCGTAAAAGCGAATGATTTGCGTAAGCACATCATAAGAAAACATAGGCATTCCGCCAGCTTCTTCTTCCATAATGACTTGTAGCAACACACTGCGAGTGATGTCTTCACCACTTTTAGCATCCACAATTTGAATATCAATATTATCCAAAACCAGCTGTTTTACATCCACCAAAGTGATGTAACAGCTCGTGGCCGTGTCATATAGGCGGCGGTTTGGATACTTCTTGATAACGCGTTTTTCCACGCTCATAAGTGCTGCCTCGTGTGTATATTATTTGTTATTGAGAAGAGGATAGTCTGGACTATCTATTCATGCAACATGTTGCGATGCACAATTTTATTGACAATCGTAAAAGCCTATTCCAGAATAAGCACTGATTGTGCACTGCATCATATTTAAGTGTGCAACTCGCTACCAAAACCCACAAAACTGAACGACAGAAAGGATCATTGAGATGACTACTGCACAGCAACAATTCTCCGCGTTCGCGACCGAGCAAGTTGAAGTGGCACTGCGTTTTGCACGCATTTCCATTGATTCTGCCGAACGTATCATCAAGCTGCAAGTTGAAGTAGCAAAAAGCACACTAGAAAGCAACGCAAAAAGCGCAAATGCGCTAGTTGCCGTTAAAGATGCTCAAGAAGCTTTAGCATTGCGTCAAAAACTGGCTGAATCATCGATCGAACAAGCCACCAATTACTCACGCAGCCTGTACGAAATCACTTCACAAGCACAAGCTGAAACTTCGCAACTGGTTGAAGAACGTACTACTGCTTTCAATAAGCATGTTGTATCTGGTTTAGATCAATTTGTTAAATCTGCCCCTGCTGGTACAGATGTAGCGGTTGCTGCTGTTAAATCAACACTACAAGCCACTGCAGCTGCAGTGGATAGCCTGACAAAAGCTGCAAAGCAAGTCGCTGACTTTGCTGACGCTTCAGTTAAAGCTGCTGGCACGGCAACTGCAGATGCAGTTAAGACTGCTGCAAAGAAAACTAACGGTGCAAACAACGCTGCTGCTGCTTAAAACAGCCCGTGCGTGATAAACGCACTGGCTACTCTAAAAGGCCACGAGCATATTCGTGGCCTTTTTATATTTAAATGACTTCATGTACATTAACACTTCTTTTTTGCTTTTACCCAAAATACCCCCTGAAGGATCAAGAGGTCTTGCCACGGCCTTGAGCCTTCAACGAGTAAGATGGGTGGGTCAAGCACGTCATCAATAAAAAAGCCGAGCTAATAGCTCGACTCGCAAAGAAAGGTGATTCTTGCCGAGCTTGCCCTGCAAGCCCTTCGAAAATCACAGGCCACCACCTACACCGTAAGCGGTGGCCTTGGATATTACTTAGCGCTTACCGTATCGGCGATATCGCTATAGCGCTTGATTTGATCAAAATTCAAGTAGCGATACACTTCGTCGGATTTTTGCGCAAGAATCCCGATATTCGCAAGATATTCCTCGTTCGTCGGAATCTTACCCAGCATAGCGCAAACCGAAGCCAGCTCAGCCGAGCCCAGATAAACGCGGGTATCAATCCCTAAGCGATTTGGGAAGTTACGTGTCGATGTCGAGAACGCAGTCGAGCCCTTGCGCACCTGTGCTTGGTTACCCATACACAATGAGCAACCTGGCATCTCCATACGCGCGCCAGTGCGGCCTAATACGCCGTAATGGCCTTCTTCCGTCAGCTGCTGCGCATCCATTTTGGTGGGTGGAGCAATCCACAGGCGAACAGGGATATCGCTCTTGCCTTCAAGCAATTTAGAAGCCGCGCGGAAGTGCCCGATATTGGTCATGCAAGAGCCAATAAACACTTCATCAATCACATCACCGGCTACTTCTGACAAGAATTTCACGTCATCAGGATCGTTCGGGCAAGCCACGATAGGCTCTTTAATATCAGCCAAATCGATATCGATAATCACTGCATATTCAGCGTCAGCATCCGGCTGCAGCAATTTAGGATTTGCCAGCCATTCTTCCATCGCGGCGATACGGCGTGCCAAGGTGCGAGCATCCGCATAGCCTTCAGCAATCATCCATTTCATCAGGGTGATATTAGAAGTCAGGTACTCTGCAATTGGCTCTTTATCCAACTGCACCGAACAACCTGCAGCAGAGCGCTCCGCAGATGCATCAGACAATTCAAATGCTTGCTCAACTTTGAGCTTAGGCAAGCCTTCAATTTCTAAGATGCGGCCAGAGAAAATGTTTTGTTTGCCTTTCTTTTCAACGGTCAGCAGGCCTTGCTTGATCGCGTAAAGCGGAATGGCGTTCACCAAATCACGCAGGGTGATACCTGGCTGCATTTCACCTTTAAAGCGCACCAACACCGATTCAGGCATATCTAGCGGCATTACACCTGTTGCCGCAGCAAACGCCACTAAGCCAGAGCCAGCAGGGAAAGAAATACCAATCGGGAAGCGGGTGTGGCTATCACCACCTGTGCCCACGGTATCAGGCAGCAACAAGCGATTCAGCCACGAGTGAATCACACCATCCCCCGGACGCAGCGATACACCACCGCGCGTTGAGATGAACTCTGGCAATTCATGGTGCATTTTTACATCAACCGGCTTAGGGTAAGCCGCGGTATGGCAGAACGACTGCATCACCAGATCAGCAGAGAAGCCAAGGCAGGCCAAGTCTTTTAGCTCATCACGGGTCATTGGGCCGGTGGTGTCTTGTGAGCCAACCGAAGTCATGCGTGGCTCGCAATACGTGCCTGGACGAACGCCAATCACGCCACAGGCTTTACCCACCATCTTCTGCGCTAAGCTATAGCCCTTGCCAGAATCTACCGGTGCAACTGGGCGCTTAAATACATCAGATGCCACTAAGCCCAGCACTTCACGCGCTTTATCGGTTAAGCCACGGCCAATAATCAGCGGGATACGGCCACCGGCACGCACTTCATCGAGCAATACATCGGTTTTTAGGCTGAAGGTAGAAACCACAACGCCGTTTTTCTCAACTTTACCTTCTAGCGGATAAACATCGATCACATCGCCGGTTTCAAGGGCAGAGACATCCACTTCAATCGGCAAAGCACCCGCGTCTTCCATGGTATTAAAGAAGATCGGGGCAATTTTTGTACCAAGGCAAAAGCCACCGAAGCGCTTGTTTGGTACATAAGGAATATCATCACCGGTAAACCATAGCACCGAGTTGGTCGCTGATTTACGTGAAGAACCCGTACCCACCACATCGCCAACATAAGCGATTTTATGGCCCTTGGCTTTAAGGGCATCCAACTGTTTGATGGGGCCTACGCTACCTGGCTGATCCGCTTCGATGCCTGGGCGTGGGTTTTTTAGCATAGCTAAGGCATGCAATGGAATATCTGGGCGTGACCAAGCATCTGGTGCAGGGGATAGATCATCAGTATTGGTTTCGCCAGATACTTTAAATACCGTCAGCGTAACTTTCGCTGGCACCGCTGGGCGGCTAGTAAACCACTCTGCATCCGCCCAAGATTGTAAAACTTGCTTAGCAAAGGCATTACCTGCATCCGCTTTAGTTTTAACATCATGGAATGCATCAAACATCAGTAATGTTTTAGATAAAGCAGCAGCGGCAATCGCAGCCACTTCTGCATCCTCTAATAAATCGACCAAAGGGGCGATATTAAAGCCACCTAACATGGTTCCAAGTAGCTCAGTCGCTTTAGCGCGGCTGATTAAGCTGCATACTTCAGTACCATGAGCCACAGCGGCAAGATAAGACGCTTTTACTTTAGCTGCGTTATCTACGCCCGCTGGAACGCGGTAAGTAATTAAGTCGACAAGAAAGGCCTCTTCACCTTGAGGCGGGTTTTTCAGCAGCTCGATGAGATCGGTGGTCTGCGAAACATTCAGTGGAAGCGCTGGGATACCCTGTGCTGCGCGCTCTGCAACATGCTGACGATAGACTTCTAGCACGGTTGGACCTTTCAAGTGATGATGGGAAAATGCCTGGCAAATATCAGACTAGTGACATTTTACCTGTCTGGCTTTTAGATGTGAATCAAAGTGTAACGACTTTTGTTGCACTACAATAAAAAAGCAAGGCACTGCGCCATGCCGCTCGTCCCACAGCAAAGTAGGCGAAGACGATTTAGCTTGCGCTTTTGTTTGTCTATCGGTATGATCCGCAACCTTCTTTGTGCTTTAGCACAAACCTCCATCGTACCCTGACCTTCCCCCGCCTGTGCTGTATGAGATGCGGATTGACCGGTTAGCGTCGATGTAACGCTGACGGCCGGTTTCCGTATTTAATTCCGGAATGCGCCCGTCTTCCCGCTCGCCGGGATATATTCAAAGGAATATTCATGCCACATCGCGAAACTCATTCTGATACCCCTGTAAACGCTTTTGCCGAAATGGGCCTTGCCACCGAATTGGTGCAAGAATTAGCTAAGCTCGGTATCACTACCCCTACCCCAGTGCAAGCCGCTGCAATTCCACAATTAATGGCTGGCCATGATGTGATGGCTTCTGCGCAAACGGGTACAGGTAAAACTGCAGCATTCTTGCTGCCAGCACTGCACAAACTATTTAAGCCAGCTAAGCACAATGCGCGTGGCCCACGTGTACTTGTTCTTACTCCTACACGTGAACTTGCTGAGCAAGTTGCTAAAGTAGCCACAGATTACTGCAAACTGATCCCACGTTGCAAGGTTGCTTGCGTAGTGGGCGGCGTTCCTTACCCAGTTCAAAACCGTATGCTAGCCCAGCCTTACGATGTATTGGTAGCTACTCCAGGTCGTTTATCTGACCTGATGCGTGGTGGCCGTATCGATTTCGCTCGCTTAGATATGCTGATTCTGGATGAAGCCGACCGCATGCTAGACATGGGCTTTATTGATGAAGTAGAAGCCATTGTTTCTGCAATGCCTAAAGATCGCCAAACTGCATTGTTCTCTGCCACATTGTCAGAAACAGTACAGCGCTTTGCTGGCCCAATGCTGCGTGACCCACGCTTAGTAGAAATGGAAGTTACTGCAAGCGCTCAGCCACAAATTGAACAAGCTGTTCATTACGCTGACGGTTACGAGCACAAGCAAAAACTAGTTGCTGCCCTGCTAAAAGAAGCCAGCGAAACACAATCGATTGTATTTACTGCAACTAAAGCAGACGCCGACGGCCTTGCTGAATGGCTGAAGCTGGAAGGCTTCCGCGCTGCAGCAATGCACGGTGACTTAGCACAACGTGATCGTCGCCGCACTTTAGATCGTCTACGTCGCGCTGAAATTGATATCTTAGTTGCAACTGATGTTGCTGCGCGTGGTATTGACGTTGCAGGTATTGGCTTGGTATTAAACTTTGACCTGCCACGCTTTGCAGAAGATTACATCCACCGCGTTGGTCGTACTGGCCGTGCCGGTCGTACTGGTAAAGCCATTTCGCTGGTAACTAAAAACGATTTCATGCTGCTGACACGCATTCGTCGTCGCTATAACATCGATTTCGGCACTGTATCTATGCCAGGTCTTGAAGCACGCTTCAAGCCAGGCCAAGGCGGCGGCACAGGCGGTGGCTTCGGCGATCGTAAGCCATCAGGCGGCTACAAAGGTAAGCGTCCACAAGGTGGTGGCGGTTATGCTGGCGCTGGTGCAGGTAATGGCGGTGGCCGTGGTGGTTACGCTGGCAATAACAGCAATAGCGGCGGCTACGGCGACAAACGTCATAGCGATTCTCGTGGTGGTGGCGATGCGCCACGCGGCGGTGAATCACGTGAAGCGCGTGGTAGCTTTGGTGGCGGCGCAAGCAACCCAAATAGCAATTCAGGCAGCTTCCGCAGTGGCAGCCGTGATAGCGGCGCACCACGCGCAGAGCGTCCAGCAAGCACTGGCGAAACACGTCAACGCCGTGCTAGCTGGTAAGCCATCGTCTATCAGTCAAATCTTAAGCCCGTCTTGAATGCTCAATACCGCATTCAAAGCGTGGCGAATTAGATTAGTAACAGCCCATCCTTTTGATGGGCTGTTTTTACTTTCGAGCTATGCCGTGAAAGATGCCATTTTAATGCGCCCCTTTACTCCCAGCGATATCCAGTCGCTTATGGGGATTCAAAGCGCTTGTTATCCTGCCAACCTACTCGAAGAAGCAGAGCACCTTACCGCTAAACACCAGCAATCTCCATCAAGCTGCTGGGTGGCTACCCAACACCAGCACGTACTCGCCTATTTACTGACTCACCCTTGGTCAGGCGATACCCCACCCGCTCTAAACGCGCCACTCCCCACTCCAAATCAATCTTGCGATATTTATTTTATTCACGATCTTGCCGTGCACCCAAGCGCACGAGGATTAGGACTTGCTCAGCAGCTACTCGATACAGCCTTAAAATGGGCCAGACAAGAAAAATTACAAAAAATACGCTTAATCGCCATCGCTGGCGCAGCAAACTTCTGGATAAAACAAGGCCTTAGCCCTGTAAAAAATGTAAATAAAGACTTATCTCGCAAATTAGCCGATTACGGCACGGATACGCATTACCTTGAAGCCGCCATTTAGACCCAAAAACAAACCACCTAAACTAAATTAAGAAAATAAGCGCACATACTCAAATAAAACGAACCTTTGTTAAAGATGAGAACATGAATAAAAGACCTCGCACCGTTCGTCGCAGCCGTGGTGCTGCTGAAGTAGATGAATTAATCCACATCGCCACCAGCCTTGGCGTTTCATGCACACTTGCAGAGGATCGCTTCTGGCAAGACAAACTAGCCAGCTTAGTCAGTGAGATTTTGCTCGATGAGGATGAAGAAACACTCAATGCCGCACTCGATACGCTCTCCAAGACCGATCCTCAGGCGTGGAATGAACTGGCAGATATCGTAGAAGCCTGCACCGAAACCCAGACCATCCTTATTGATAAAAACGAATACCAAGCCATTATGTTTGCCGTACCCTTACTGGCATGGTCACGCTTTAATATACCCGCTGGGCCACTAGGGGATGAGCGTATTACTAGCCTGCGCGAGCATTTAAGCAAGCATGTGTTTGTTGAAGGCGCAAAGCTATCGCTAGCAGATTTTTTATTTAGCCCCGATCAGCTCCCACAAGGCTATTGCAACACGGCAAAATTAAGTAAATTACTGGCAAACTTAACCAGCAGCAACGGCACCTTAATGTGCGAACAGGCCAATAATGCAGAGCCAAGCGCGTTTTTAACCGATACACGTTATTTATTAGGCGCGATTGCTGCTCCTAAAGGCAAAGCGGTGTTTCGTTGGCAAGAAGAAAATAGCTCACGCAAAGATATTTTGACGCAATGGCAAAAGCAAGGCCTCAATTCGCTGCAATCTTTGTTTGCTGGCTGCGCAATGGAGTCCCTTCTGCCCATTTCTTACTTTGCCGCATGGCGAGAATCCGACCGCGCATCGAGAGCTTATTCTTTGCGCGCATCTGTCTCTTTCTTACAACTTTTACTTAGCGTAGAAGCCAGACAACTCACCTGCGTAATTGCCGCCTGCCACGGACGACGCCTAGAAGAGTATCGCGTAGGCTTTGTTCGCCGCAATGAAGAACCCATGCTGCATGGCGTAGTCTGGCCACTACTCGACGGCGAAGACGAGCACACCGATTGCATCGCAGAAATCGAAGCCATTTTGCGTGAATCAGGCATTACCGATATTGTCGTCCATGAACACTCGTTTCCGATGGATCAATGTGACGATTGCGGCACTCCACTTTTCCCTAATTTAGATGGGGATTTAATCCACACCGAAACACCAGAATCTAGCGACACTCCCTCCCCACACTTGCATTAAGCCTCAAAGGCGGTGAACGCATTGCATTCACCGCCACAGCACACCGCCTTGGCGCCATTGACGTTTGCTATCAATCAAACGCCAACAGCACCTAGTCTTATGCACTATAATTGACGAGCTTCTTTAACCGAATCCGCACGCCATGCATAAGCTTAGCAACCCTACCGATATCGCCCGTGAAACGCTCAAGCAACTCACCATGCGCCGTGTGCCACCGACTCCAGACCATTACGAGTCAATTTATCATGAGATAGCGGGCACCTCTGATAAAGATAAGCTACACCCCGCCATCAAAGAGCTGATTGCCAGCATGGGGGCCTTCCCACGGCAAACACCAGAATTACAACGTAATATTGAACAATTGCAACGTCACGCCGGACAATCCAGCTGGGCCAGCATGCCTGCGCTGATTATTCGCAGCATTGAAAGCCAAGGTGGGCAAACAGAATTAAGCCAAAGCTGGGCAGATTTAATCCGTGATTTAATTCGGCAATGGGAATTACGCAACCCCGTCTACACCCCCAGTAGAAAACAAGACTCACTCGAAAAAGTCCTGATTAATTTTGGCAGCGAGAGTAATGCACTGAACGAAAAACTCAGCGCCCTAATCAAAGCCTGGGGAGGATCCGGTGTAGAAAGCGGTGATAGCCCTGAAACACTTGGCATACCAGATATTAATAGCAGCAGCCCAAGCAACACAGCTAGCGCCAACACCGGCAGCGAAGACTCTGATTGGCGCGAATGGCGAGATGCACTAAACGTTGCCCTCACCATTGGTATTGAATCCCGCCTCACCCACAACATAGATTTACAACAAGAGGCAACTGACCTCGCCGCCGAAGTTGCCACAGTCAACAATAGCGCCAGCACTCAGAAACTAATGCCTAGGTTGCGCAAATTTTGGCTCCGCCTAGAGTTACAAAACGACCAAGAAATGCGTTTATGCGATGGCCTAATGGGCTTATTGCGCTTGCTTACAGACAATATGTCGGAAGTTGTGATTGAAGATGAATGGGTACGTGGCCAAGTTGCCGTAGTACAAGCCATTATGGCGCAGCCCCTAGATATGCGAGTGATTTATGATGCAGAAGCAGGCCTAAAAGAAGTCTTATTTAAACAGGGGCAAATTAAACATAACCTTGTAGAAACACAAACCGTGCTTAAGAATATGATTGCTACATTTATTGATCGCCTCAGCGTGATGTCGGACAGCACCGATCAATACCACAGCAAAATTAGCGTCTATACCGAGCAAATCCAGCAAGCAAACAATCTAAGCAGCATAAAAGATGTCTTAGAGTCACTCCTTGGCGACACCCGCAGCATGCAACTCGACGTACGCCGCTCACGGGACGATTTACTAGAAGCCCGCAACCAAGCCGATGAAGCCCAACAACGCATCATAATACTTGAGCAAGAGCTTACCCATGTCAGCGAAAAAGTCCGCACAGATCAACTCACCGGTGCATTAAATCGCCGCGGCTTAGAGGAGTTATTTGAGGTAGAGGCCGCAAGAGCATTACGTAGCGAAAGCCCGCTCACGGTAGGCTTACTTGACATTGATAATTTCAAAAAACTAAACGACAGCCAAGGCCATGCAGCAGGCGATGCCGCCTTGGTTCACTTAGTAACAGTCGTAAAAGACTTATTACGCCCAACGGACTCTGTGGCACGTTACGGCGGAGAAGAGTTTGTCCTTATTTTGCCAGAAACCGGCATTGACGAAGCAGTCAGCGTGATTCAACGCTTACAACGTGAGCTTACCAAGCGCTTCTTCTTAAATAATAACGATAAACTACTGATCACCTTTAGTGCGGGGGTTGCACTGGTGCTACCTGGCGAGGTGCGCGATCGCGTGATAGAACGCGCCGACCAAGCCATGTATCAAGCAAAAAAACTTGGCAAAAACAGAGTGGAAATCGCCGAAACGCCTACGGGTATAGCATTAAGATAAGCAAGCCAGCAATTAAGCAAAGAGCTCGTCTGGGTGTACTACAGCAGTACCCAGCTTGGCAACCACTACACCAGCAGCTCGATTAGACCAATCCATCGCCTCAGGCATTTCCAAACCCGCCGCCAGCATCAAACCTAAAGTCGCAATGACCGTATCCCCTGCCCCCGACACATCAAACACTTCGTGCGCATGGGTTGGCTTATGCACTACGCCTTCTGGCCTAAATAAGGTCATCCCTTCCTCACTACGCGTCACCAACAATGCATCCAAGTTTAATGATGCACGTAATGACTCAGCTTTTTCGGCCAACTCCGCATCATTAGCCCACTTGCCCGCCACCTGCCTAAATTCGCTACGATTAGGTGTAAGCAAAGTGGCCCCACGATAGCGATCGTACTCATCCCCCTTAGGATCAACCAGCACAATTTTACCTGCAGCCCGCGCTACATCAATCATCAACTGCACGTGGCGTAAGCCACCTTTGCCGTAATCAGACAAAATAACAACGTCTATCTCAGCAAGCAAGGCCTTAAATTCATCGAGCTTCGCCGCCAAAATTTCATGGCTTGGCTCATTTTCAAAATCTATGCGCAGCAATTGCTGCTGCCTTGCCAATACCCGCAGCTTCACCGTTGTATCCAATGTCGCATCACGATGCAAATAGGTATGCACCCCATCCTCGATAAGCAGCTTTTCAAGGGTACGGCCAGCCTCATCATCCCCAACTACAGCCAATAAATGCGCCTGCCCACCCAATGCCGCAATATTTCTTGCCACATTAGCGGCCCCGCCTGCGCGCTCTTCTGTACGGCGAATACGTGCCACAGGCACGGGCGCCTCAGGCGAGATACGATCCACATCGCCAAACCAATAGCGATCCAACATCACATCACCCGCAACGAGCACCCGCGCATTTGCCACTGCACGCTCCAGCATACGCTTGCCTTCTGCAGACAACATTTATTGCCCCTTCGCCAACAAGCTACGATTAATCTCCAGCAGCACGGCCACAGGATCCGCACTTTGTGTAATGGGGCGACCAATCACCAAGTAGTCTGCCCCCGCAGCAACGGCCTCTTCAGGCGTCATGATGCGCGACTGATCGTTGGCGGCGAAATGAGCTGGGCGAATCCCTGGGGTAATCAAATTAAAATCAGCACCGCAAATACTTTTTAGCAAGCTCGCCTCATGTGCCGAGCAAACTACACCATCCAAACCACAATCGTGGGTTAAACGAGCCAACTTTTCGACCTGTACCGTTGGCTCAGGCAAATCCAACTCGGCCAAATCTGCAGCATTCATGCTGGTTAACACAGTCACGGCAATCAGCAAGGGCCGCTGAGGCAAGGCCTCTAATGCATCACGTGTAGTTTCCATCATTCGACGACCACCACTGGCGTGGACATTCACCATCCACACGCCCAACTCTGCCGCGGCTTTGCACGCCTGCGCAACTGTATTGGGAATATCGTGAAATTTAAGATCTAAAAACACATCAAAACCACGCGCAACCAACTGCTCAACCAATGCTGGGCCACTACGGGTAAATAATTCTTTACCCACTTTTAGACGACACAAAGCGGGGCTCAATCGATCAGCAAAGGCCAAGGCTTCTGCTGCACTAGCGTAATCCAAGGCAACAATCACGGGGGATGAAGTCGGCATACACAATCCTATTTATAATTTTATGCTAGGCATTAGGGCGGCGAACAAGCCTAAAACCGCTCTGTGAGCAGGGTAGAGTTATTTTTGTGCGCCACGAACCGGCGGAAAGGTTTCCCACTCGGTGCAAGCAGGGCAATGCCAAAAATATTGCTTGGCTTTAAAACCACAGTGGGTGCAGCGATACATGGTTTGCTCACGTGTGGCATCGTGAATCAGCTTCACAATCAGCTCTAGCTCAACTTTTTGATCATCTGGCGCCACCAGCAAATGCGCCTCAAGCACCTTACGCAAACTCGGCATCGTTGGATGCGCTTTCAACCGCTCCCGTACAAATTCATGCGTAGCCAGCAGGCCCTGCTCAGTTAGCAAGCGCTCATAAGCCAAATCCAACACATCTAACTCAGGATACTGGCGCAGCAGACCCAACAAGAGCTGCGTCCCTTCGGCCGCACGCCCTTGCAGATCAAAGGCCGCCAACAATGGCCTTGCTGCCAGCGCAATATAAAGCGGCTCTTGTGATTCAATCTTAAGCCAAGCTTCAATTGCAGCATCTACATTACCCGCCGTAATTTCCAGCTCAGCCAAAATCATATACGCACGGGAACACTTACGATGCTCAGCAATGGCTTTTTGCAAATAGGCGCGAGCCGCTGCAGGCTCAGAACGTAAAGCGCCTTGCGAGGCTAATTCGCAATAAAACTGCGCAATTTCATGCTGATAGGTATGACGCTCATCCCGCAATTGCTGTGCGGTTTCAATCGCTTTTGCCCATGCTTTTTCCTGCTGATATACCCCAAGCAATTCAATTCGCGCCTGCCTAGCGTAATCAGTATCGGCCAATTCAGTGAGCAGACTTTCTGCACGATCAAACAAACCGGCTTGCATAAAATCAAGCGCCAATTCAAATTGCGCCGTTTGTTTTTGGCCCACCGTTAATTCACGCCGAACCAATAACTTTTGATGCATACGAATAGCACGCTCTAATTCACCACGACGGCGAAACAAATGCCCAAGCGTGAATTGCAATTCAATGGTCTCTGCGTGATGCCGTGCAATATCCACATACACATCTACCGCGCGATTGGTTTCACCATTCAGTAAGTAGTTTAGCCCTTTAAAATACGCTACAGGCAAAGAGCGAGTTTCAGACAAAACATGTTTAATATCTACACGCGCAGCCAACCACCCTAGGGCAAAAAAAGCCGGCAAGGCAATTAGCCACCAGTATTCAATTTCAAGCATAAATAGATTTACAACGCGTCACGGGGTTGTTCAACAAGAAGATCAGGCGCTAAATCAGCAACGGTCTGCCTAGCACGTAATTCTTTTTTTAAGCCTACGACTTCACGGCGCAAGCGAATGATCTTAGAAAATGCGGCCAACAAACCAAATACGGCTCCAACCACAAAGAAAACTAACAATAGCAAAGCAAGTGGCGCCTGCCAAAAATAACCCAAAAAGAATTTAAGTACCACAGGCTCGGCATTATGCATAGCAAAGCCAAACATAATCACAAAGAGTATAAATTTAATCAGCCAGTAGAAATATCGCATGGGTTAGAACCATAGAAATAAGCTAGGTAGCATTGTAACCGATTCAGCCGTTGCATTCGCATGGATAATGCACATTGTACGTAAGGATTGAGGATGTTACGCCCCAATACAAAAAGGCGACACCCTTGGGTGTCGCCTTGAGGTAACGCAAAACATCAAATCAGGGCATCAACCCTTTCTCGAAGCTCTTTACCCGCTTTAAAGTGGGGAACAAATTTCTCCGGAACTGCTACTTTCGTACCAGATTTCGGATTACGCCCCACTCGCGGCGGACGATAATTCAGATCAAAACTGCCAAAGCCACGAATCTCGATACGCTGACCTTGAGACAAGCTCTTGGCCATTGCATCTAAGATGGTCTTCACAGCCAGCTCTGCATCCTTCGCAACCAGCTGCGGATAACGCTGGGCGAGCTTTGCAATAAGCTCGGACTTGGTCATCCCACCTTGATCCATATTACTCTGCGCCAGACATCTTAGCTTTCAGCAAGGCGCCTAGGCTGGTTGTACCAGCAGTACCTGTGCTTTCTGTAGACAGCTTGCTCATTACTTCTGTTTCATCAGCAGAGTCTTTCGCTTTGATCGACAGATTGATCGAACGGTTCTTACGATCAACGTTGATGATCATGGCTTCAACTTCGTCGCCTTCTTTCAACACAGTACGGATGTCTTCAACGCGATCGCGTGAAACTTCTGTAGAGCGCAGGTAGCCTTCGATTTCTTCAGACAGAGCAATTGTTGCGCCCTTAGCATCCAAAGATTTCACAGTACCCTTAACAAGGGAACCTTTGTCGAAAGTAGAAACGTAGTTGTTGAAAGGATCACCTTCCATTTGCTTGATACCAAGGCTGATGCGTTCTTTCTCAGTGTCGATAGACAGAACCATCGCTTCAACTTCATCGCCCTTCTTGTAGTTGCGAACAGCTTCTTCGCCAGCCACATTCCAAGAAAGATCAGATAAGTGAACCAGACCGTCGATACCGCCAGCCAGACCAACGAACACACCGAAGTCAGTAATAGACTTGATTGCGCCCTTGATCTTGTCACCCTTCTTGAAGTTTTCAGCAAAATCATCCCATGGATTAGCCATGCACTGCTTCATACCCAGTGAGATACGACGTTTTTCTTCGTCGATATCCAGAATCATTACTTCTACTTCATCGCCAAGCTGAACAACCTTAGATGGATGAACGTTTTTGTTAGTCCAATCCATTTCTGAAACGTGAACCAGACCTTCGATGCCTTGTTCGATTTCAACGAATGCGCCGTAGTCTGTAAGGTTAGTAACCTTACCGAACATACGTGTACCCGATGGGTAACGACGTGACAAACCAACCCAAGGATCTTCGCCCAATTGCTTCAGACCTAGAGAAACGCGGTTCTTCTCTTGATCGAATTTCAGAACCTTAGCTTCAACTTCATCGCCAACAGCCAGAACTTCGGATGGGTGCTTCACACGACGCCAAGCAAGGTCAGTAATGTGCAACAGACCGTCAATACCACCCAGATCAACGAACGCGCCGTAGTCTGTGATGTTTTTAACGATACCCTTGATGATCGCGCCTTCCTTGAGTGTTTCAAGGAGTTTTTGACGCTCTTCGCCCAAGGACTCTTCCAGAACCGCACGGCGTGAAACAACAACGTTGTTACGCTTACGATCAAGTTTGATCACCTTAAATTCGATTTGCTTGCCTTCGAATGGAGTGGTGTCTTTAACTGGACGAATATCAACCAAAGAACCTGGCAAGAATGCGCGCAGACCGTTAACCATAACAGTCAGACCACCCTTAACCTTACCGGAAATAACACCGGTCATAACCATGGCTTTTTCTAGGCAATCTTCAAGCTCAATCCATGCAGCCAGACGTTTTGCTTTTTCACGGGAAAGCTTAGTTTCGCCGTAGCCGTTTTCCAGGCTATCAATTGCAACAGGAACGAAATCGCCAACTTTAACGTCAAGTTCGCCATTGTCGTTTTTGAATTCTTCGAGCGGGATCAGCGACTCGGACTTCAGGCCGGCGTTCACAGTCACGAAGTTATGGTCGATAGCAACCACTTCAGCAGTGATCACTTCACCAGCGCGCATTTCCTGACGCGTTAGGCTTTCTTCGAACAGAGCGGCAAAGCTTTCCATGGAGCCGGACAGAGTAGCAGTAGTCATATAAATGGAAATTTCCAAGCATTTTTGGGCGGAATGCCAAAAATAAGTTAGTTAAACAAATGTTGTAAGGCTTTGCGCCCTAAAACACGATAAATACCCAACAAGGGCAAAAGCCACGACCTAGGGCCATGGCTTAGTGTGGCGATTCTAAAGAATTCTCTGTTATAGTTCAAGTACTTGGGGATAAAAGGCGTGATTTATAACAAGAAAAACCACATTATTCCTCTTTAGGCCGTGTTTTCCACCAAGATAACACCTGCTCAACCACCTGATCTAAGCTCAAATTCGAGGTTTCCAAGAGCAAAGCATCCGGCCATTGACGCAATGGCGCCTCAGCTCTAGCAGCATCGCGCGCGTCCCTTGATTCTAAATCTTGGGTAATCGCCGCTAAATCTGCCAACTCACCCCGCCCAAGCAGCTGCGTATAGCGGCGCTCTGCACGCACTTTGGCACTGGCGGTTAAAAAAATCTTCAGTTCTGCCTGTGGGAACACCACCGAGCCCATGTCACGACCATCTGCTACCAAGCCAGGGGCAAGCGCAAAAGCCCGCTGACGCGCGAGCAAAGCCTGCCTTACTGCAGCAAAGGCGGCAATTTGTGAAGCACCTACGCCAATTTCTTCGCTGCGAATTTGCGCACTCACGTCTTGCCCACTCAGCAAGATTAAACCCGCCTCAAAGCGCACATCTAATGATGCAGCAATACGGGCCACCCCAAGCTCATCACGCCACGCCACGCCTGCTTGCTTGGCGGCCAAAGCGCTTAAACGATACAAAGCACCCGAATCCAGGTAGGCAAACCCAAGTGCTTCTGCAACACCTTGTGCAACCGACCCTTTGCCCGAAGCGGACGGCCCATCAATAGCTAAAACAGCGATACCCGACATATCTTTCCTTGCCTATTTAGACTGCGCCGATTACCGCGCAGCTACGTCGTTAAAATCAATTCAATCTGCTGCAACTCAGCAGCACTAAATTCTAAATTTTGCACAGCAATAATGTTTTCTTTAATTTGTGCCACTTGGCTGGCACCGATGATAACTGACGTTACTTTCAGCAGCGCCCAAGCAATTGCCATTTGCGCCAAGGTTTGCCCACGCGCCTCGGCCACTCGGTTTAGCGCATTGATCTGAGCAATCCTTTGCTCAACTTTATCCGCACTTAAAAATGGATTATCCACGGCAGCGGCACGAGAATCGAGCGGGATACCGTTTAAATAGCGTGAAGTGAGCAAGCCTTGCGCCAAAGGACAAAAAGCAATTGAGCCTATTCCCTCTTCGGCCAATACATCACACAAACCGCCCTCAATCCAACGATCAAACATGGAATACGATGGTTGATGAATCAGGCAAGGTGTGCCCAACTCTTTTAATATGCGGCTCGCCTCACGCGTTTGCTCAGCGGTATAGGAAGAAATCCCCACGTACAGCGCCTTACCTTGCCGCACCATTGCATCCAATGCCGACATGGTTTCTTCTAGCGGGGTATCGGGGTCTGGCCGATGCGAATAAAAAATATCCACATAATCCAAGCCCATACGTTGCAAGCTTTGATCAAGGCTTGCCATTAAATACTTGCGACTACCCCATTCACCATAAGGGCCTGGCCACATTTCCCAACCAGCCTTACTCGATACAACAATCTCATCACGATAGGGCTTAAGATCTTTGGCAAGGATGCGGCCAAAGGTAGATTCAGCAGCGCCAGGGGGCGGGCCATAATTATTAGCAAGATCAAAGTGGGTGATGCCTGCATCAAAAGCTGCCAAGACCATGTCTCGGCTGCTGCTATACGCACGATTCTCACCAAAGTTATGCCATAAGCCCAAAGAGATCGCTGGCAACTTTAAACCACTGCGGCCTAATCGGCGATAAGGCATATTTTGATAGCGTGTTTCACTGGCCAAATAATTCATGATTAGTCCTACCTAGATTTACGGCCCCATTGATTACGCGCGGTGCTGGCGCGAACAATTTGCTCGGTTAAGCCTTGGGCATTTTGGCTTTCGATACATTCAATCAATGCCGCTAATTGCGCAGCATTGGCTTTTAGATCATGCAAAATAGCGCTTTTATTAGCAAGGGTAATATCACGCCACATATCGGGGTGAGATGCGGCGATACGGGTAAAATCCTTAAAACCCGTTGCGGCAAAATCGAGGCAAAGCGGTGCATTGTGGCGATCTAACAGCGCATTCATATAGCTAAAGGCCAGCAAATGCGGCACATGGCTCACCGCAGAAAAAACACCGTCATGCTCAAGCGCGCTCATTTCAAACACCTCGGCACCGCAGGCCTGCCATAGGGTGCGCAGCAGCGCTACTGATTCTGGGCCACTTTCAGGCAGCGGCGTCAACACCACGCGCCGCCCTTCGTATAAACCATATTGCGCAGCGGCCGCGCCGGATAATTCTGAGCCAGCAATTGGATGGCCCGGTACGCAGCGGCTTAAGTGCTGTGGCAGATATTGCTGATACAGCGCACTGACATCCTGTTTGGTAGAACCCGCATCACTCACAATGCAATGCGTCGGCAAATAAGGGGCAATCTGCTGCAATAGCCCCCCCATTTGGCCAACGGGCGTGCTCAGCAACACCAAATCAGCGCCTGCCACGGCGGTGGCGGCATCCCCACTTGCTTCATCAATCACATTTAGCTCAAGGGCACGCGCCAGATTAGCGGGATTACGCCCCACTCCCACCACATAATCCACGCACTTTGCCCGCTTGAGTGCCAGCGCAAACGAGCCACCAATCAGCCCTGTACCCAGCAAAACCAACCGTTTAATGCGCATTAGTCACCCAAAACTTCAAGCAAGACATATTTAAATGCGGAAGCATCCGCAGGCGGGTTGGCTACTTTTTCACGGCGTACTTTGATTTTGTAGCTTTTCCCTGCCACATAATCGAAACCTTCGATGTGGTCATAAAAAAGCGTCCATTCTGCGGCAGGCGATTCACGGGTCTGCAGGCAATTCATAGGCACAACGCCGGTACACGCTTTGGTTTCAGGCGCGATATAAAGCACTTGCTCGATCGCATCGGGCTGGCGAACAAAGATGAGTCGCTCGCCTTTCGCGGCTAAAAACACCAAGCGATTACCTTTTTGCAAGCGGTAGCGCTGCGCTTTGTCCAACACACCCAAGACGGCGGATTCTACTTGCGCCGCCTGCTCATCCAAGCAAGCCATCCGCGTACTGGCGAGCGGGCCTACTTTTAGCTTGGGCAAAGTGCTGATACCGCCAGAATAACGATTACACCCAGAGACCCCACTCACCCGATCGCCACTGATGTTTAAGGTCGCCTTTTTGGGCTCACGCTGGGTAACGCCTGCATGCCGCCATTCGCTTAAAACATAATCGCCATCCAAAAGAGAACGCGCTTGCGCGCTTATGGCCACCACTAACAGCGCTGTTGCCAGCAAAGATTTATTGAACATGACTATCCTTTAAAGAGATCGACCCAAGGCCAGAGCTAAGGGTTTTAAGGCCGCAAGTGTATCTAGCAAAGCTTGCGGGCTAAGTGCTTGATCTGCAGCGTAGCGTGCCTCCGCAGGGTTGGGGTGCACATCCAGCAACACCCCATCCGCCCCTGCCGCAATGGCCGCTTGCGCCAAAGCAGGCACCATCCAAGATTTGCCACCGGCATCACTAGGATCAACCATCACCGGCAAATGCGTTTCTTGCTTAAGCACCGCAATCGCACTGATATCCAAAACATTGCGGTATGCCGTTTCAAAAGTACGAATACCATGTTCGCAGAAAATAATATTGTGATTACCTCCCGCTGCAATCGATTCAGCAGCCATTAGCCACTCCACAATGGTTGCCGAAACGCCACGCTTTAAGATAATCGGCTTATTGATACGCCCAACTTCCCTGAGTAAATCCAGATTTTGCATATTACGCTCACCAATCTGGATGATTTCAACGTCGTATTCCATAAACGTATCCAGCATGCGCACATCCGGCAGCTCCGCCACGATGGGCAGTTGATGCCGCGCTGCAGCGTCTCTTAATAAACCCAACGCTTCGCGCTGCTGAGCGGCAGGGTGTGCGCCAAAAGAACCGCTGCGCATCAGCCGGCAAGCCGCTGCCGCAACGGCATCGGCGGTTAAATCCATTTGCTGCGCCGATTCTGCTACATAAGCCCCCGCAATCACTTGGATCTGCGCCCCGCCAATTTCAACGCCACGCACTTTAATAATGGTGCCACTGGGGTGCGTACTACGCGAAACAATCTTATATTGCTTGGCCACCCGATTCACCCGCTCTACCCCAGGCAAGATGGCAAAACGCGAAGGCTCTAAGCGCTCCTCATCCCCAATCACCCCAATTATGGTGAGCTCTGCGCCACGGGAAAGGTGCTCTTTTAGACCCGCTTGGTGGATTTTATTCACCACGCTCTCAATTTGCGCTTCGCTTGCGCCGTATTTCATCACAATAATCATGCGCCGCCTTTTTAATCTATTTTATGCACCACGACTTTTACCCACAAAAAACACGAAACATACGAAAAGACAATGAAACACACAGGAGATCTAGCCAATAAAGCTGCATTTTTCCGAGCTACGAGTCACCAATTTACTTCGTAAGTAATTTATTGAGCGTGTTATGGCTTAAATTTACCAAAGGGAACCTCGAAAAACCCATCTATTCATTTTTTGTTTCGTGTATGTCATGAGCAATCCATTTCTTGAACTCACTCATTAACATCAAGCCATAAGATTAAAAAAACCTGCAAACACAGCGGCTTACAGGTTTTTAATCTATCACTCAGGCATCAACACATTATTCTTCTTTAAATTGCTGCGCAGCCAATTGCAAATAGTAAAACATAGAAATAATTGTCAATATACCGGCAATATATAGCGCCAGTGTACCTATTAATTGTGTAGAAACACCTGGCAATAAAGGCCCTGCCCAAAGCAGCAATAAAATAGCAATCATTTGTGCGCCAGTTTTTAATTTACCAATATACGCCACGGCCGTGCTTTTAGATTTACCTTGCTGCGCCATCCATTCGCGCAGCGCAGAAATAGTAATTTCGCGGCCAATAATAATCACCGCCAACCATGTTGGGGCACGGGCCAGCTCCACTAATAAAATCAGGGCGGCGGCGACCATTAATTTATCCGCCACAGGGTCTAAAAATGCGCCAAAGCTAGAAGTTTGATTCCAACGACGTGCCAAATAACCATCAAACCAATCGGTGATTGCCGCAAGAAAAAACAAGGCACTACCCACCATGTTTTGGGTAATGAGTGGCATAAAACTAATCGGCAGGTAATACACGCCCACAAAAATAGGAATCAGCGCAACGCGCAACCATGTCAGAAATATCGGCAAATTAAAAGGCATGCGAATACAGAACCCAATGGCAAATACAGCAAGAAAATCGCATTCTACCAGTATGCACAGCCCGATTGCGGATCAAGCTCGTTTTATTCAGGGCATTCGTGAAAATGTGCAACAAAGCAAAATTATCCAAGCTAAAGGCAATTTATCCATAGACAAAAACCAGACACTTTGCCTACAAACTAAAGAGCCGCTACGGCCAAGATTGAATCGAGCAAAAAAAAACAGCACCCCATCATTTTCATTACCTGATTATGTATCTTGCTCAATTTCATTATAAATATCGTAGGGCGGGTGAAACCCGCGTATTTCTTCAGCATCACTCGCGGGTTTCACCCGCCCTACACATTCAAAAATCAAGCCCAACACTCAAGAAACCCTCCTGCACAGAGTTCATTGAGCAAGAGACATAATCAGGTTTCATTAAGCACGCAACACGGCATGGATTTTTTCTGCCAAGGCTTGGCTAATCCCCTCTACCTGCTTTAATTCATCCACACTGGCGGCCTTTACCCCTTGCAAGCCACCAAAGCGGGCGAGTAATTTTTGCCGCCGTTTTGGGCCAATGCCTTCTACATCTTCTAAGCTGGATGAAACCCTTGCTTTAGCGCGTCTGGCACGGTGACCGGTGATGGCAAAACGGTGCGCTTCATCACGAATTTGCTGAATTAAATGCAAAGCGGGATGGTCACGTCGCAATTGGATTGGCTCTGGCCTATCCACCAAGATGAGCTGCTCCAAACCGGCCTTACGCGTTTCACCTTTAGCCACACCTAGCAAGATAGGCTCAAGCATGCCCACCTCGCTCATCGCCTCTACCGCCATAGATAGCTGGCCCTTGCCACCATCGATCAACACCACATCGGGCACCATACCTTCACCCGCTGCAATTTTGCCGTAACGGCGAATTAAGGCTTGGCGCATGGCGGCGTAATCGTCCCCTGGCGTAATGCCTTCAATATTATAACGGCGGTATTCCTTAGGCTGCATATCCATACGGTCGTACACCACACAAGAGGCCACGGTGGCTTCACCCATGGTGTGCGAGATATCAAAGCATTCGATACGGGCAATGGTATCGGGCCACTGCATGGCTTCGATCAAAGAAGCTAATCGAGCATGCTGCGTAGCGGTTTGGCTACTTCTTTGCAAAATTGCCAATTCAGCATTCTTAAGCGCCATTTCTAGCCAAACGCGTCGCTCGCCATTGGGATTACTATTCAATACCACCTTATGCTCGGCCTGCTGGCTCAACAAATCCGCCAATAGGGCAGCGTTTTCTGGCTCAGGATGGCAAAAAATCACCGGCGGCGTATTGCGCTCTAAATAATGCTGGGCCAAAAACGCCTCAAGTGCTGCAGGTGCATCATAACCATCGGCATGCGATGGAAATAGGTTTTTATCCCCCACATGCCGTCCACCGCGCACCATAGCTAGGTTCACACAAATCATGCCTTGTGCAATCACACACGCCACAATATCCGCATCCACCTCGCTACTATTACTCGAAACAAATTGCTTATCTTGGATGCGCGATAAAGCGCTAATTTGATCCCGAATCGCCGCCGCCTCTTCAAATCGCCAACCTTCAGATGCCATTTGCATGCGCAATTCTAATTCACCCAATATTTCGCTGGCCTTGCCATTTAAAAACCGCACCGCGTTATTAACATCGCTTCGATAATCATCATGGCTAATTAAATCCACACAGGGTGCCGAGCAGCGCTTGATTTGATGCAATAAACAGGGCCTAGAACGATTGGCAAAAACCGTGTCTTCACAAGTGCGTATTTTAAAAACTTTTTGTAACAGCTGAATGCTTTCTTTAACCACGTAGCCATTGGGAAAGGGGCCAAAATATTGATGGCGTTTATCTAAAGTGCCACGGTAATAGGCTAAGCGCGGGGAGTCATGCCCCGTAATCACCACATAGGGATAGCTTTTATCGTCCCGAAACAAAATGTTATAGCGTGGGGCTAAAGCCTTGATCAGATTATTTTCTAATACCAGCGCCTCGCCTTCGGAGCGCACCACCGTGGTGTCTAAGCGCATTACCTGAGCCAGCATTAAACGAATACGTGGGCTGTGATCATTTTTTTGGAAATAAGAGCCCACCCGCTTGCGCAGATTAATTGCCTTGCCCACATATAAAACCGTGCCATCCGCCCCCAAGAATCGATACACCCCAGGCTGATCCGGCAGGCTTTTAACTTGTTCTAATAGCGCGTCTTTAATGGCTTGAGTGGATAGAATGGCGTCAGCAGATGGTTGTTCGGACATAGGATCAGGAGATAGACGGGTTGGAGTAGCGACATTCTACGCGGCTAAGCAGCAAATAAGTACGCCAGAGCACCTCCCACTTTGTCTTTCAAACAACGTAAGGATGTAAATAATTGGCGAGCATGATTTACGCCCCTTATGATGAGCCGGTCTTTTCCTTTCGGAGCTTGTCATGCATACACACCCACTCAATATCAACACCCCTGGCTGGCTTGATCTCAGCACCTTTGAGGAACAAGCCCCTAGCAATATGCTAGAAAACGCCACGCAGTTTTATAAAACCATGCAACGCAGAAAAACCATCCGCGAGTTTTCTAATCGTCCCGTGGCTAGAGCTGTGATCGAACAATGTTTACTGGCCGCAGGGACTGCACCATCTGGTGCCAATCATCAACCTTGGCACTTTGCCGTTATTGAAAGCCCTTCCATCAAACAACAAATCCGCCTTGCCGCCGAAGCAGAAGAACGCGATTTTTACACCCGACGTGCACCACAAGACTGGAAAGAGGCACTCGCCCCATTGGGCACCGATGCAGAAAAGCCGTTTTTAGAAATCGCACCCTATCTGATTGTCATCTTTGGCCAAAAGCACTGTGAGTTTAACGATGGATTACGGCTAAAGAACTACTATGTGCCTGAGTCTGTCAATATTGCTACTGGCTTTTTGATTGCAGCATTACATCACTCTGGCCTAGCCACCCTAACCCACACCCCTAGCCCGATGGGATTTTTAAATGAAATCTGTGGCCGGAGTAAAGACGAAAAGCCTTATATCTTGCTGGTCGTTGGCTACCCAGCCGAGCATTGCCAAGTTCCCAATATCCTAAAAAAACCGCTTCACGATATTGCATCTTTTTTATAGGCAGTGTTTCAACTATGGTCAGCCCCTAATTGTTCCTAAAAATGACACCTCTATTCAAAAGCAGAGACCTATAGCCCCTAAGTATTTTAATTCGTTTACTCATTGAAGTAATAGGTCTTAAATGCCCACTGAACCGAGCAATCATTTTTGCACTTATTTCTAATCTTTAGCAGCAGCTGCTTGCTGCGCCCCTACGAGCGACATCCGTGGATGTCAAACAAACGACAGAAAATATACAAGAGGCATGCGCCTGTCTTTTTAAAGATCAACCACAGCCTATTTCACGGAGATAAAATGAAAGCAAAAACATCAAGTGTCGTGCTGTTTATTGGCCTAATTAGTATGGCTGTATTCAATACTAATGCAGCAGGACAAAACCCCATTCCAGCATTGATTAAATCCACATCCAATCTTATTTGTCATGGTGATATTGATATGCGGGACAGCTTAAAAACTCAACTCACCATTGAATTCGATCAAAAAGAACCCAACACACTACAAGCCAACTATATTCTCACCAGTTCAAAGAATGAAAGCACGGGCGCTATTTATGGCTGCGGGGCCAGCCAAGATTGGATGATGCGCTGCAATTATGATGCAGACAGAATATCTGGTCTGATTTTAATGAAGCTTTCCAAAGATAAAAAAACATTAACGGGGGCATTCCCCAGTGCTGATGCAAGGACGATGGAAGAAGCCATTGAGGAAGGCTTTAAATTCACAACACGCTGCGCCACGCAAACTAGCCGTAAACCTGCGGATTGATAGCACGGACTCTGAGCTTTCTTAAAACCCTCATCGCCAATCTGGAGGTGAGGGTTTTAAGAAAGCAATAAAGATCACACACTTGAGTGCGTATTCAATGCCACCTAGGTAGCAGCAAGCCAAATAAACACTTCCCCGCTCTAAAACACGCCCAACTGCTACTGCTCGGCCATTCTGCATCGGTCTACAATCAAGCTATTCGCTCGACACAACCCGTATACAGGATGACTATGAATCAGGCCTATCTTACACACCTAAATGCAACGCTCACGCAAATCCACAACGATGGCTTTGCCAAGCCTGAGCGGGTAATTGCCAGCCGCCAAAGTGCCGACATAACCTTACAGAGCGGCCAGGAAGTGCTGAATTTTTGCGCAAATAATTATTTAGGCCTAGCCGACGACGCCCGCCTAATTGCAGCCGCCAAACAGGGTATGGACGATTATGGCTATGGCTGCGCATCGGTACGCTTTATTTGCGGCACCCAGCAGGTGCATAAAGATTTAGAACAGGCGATTTCTGGCTTTCTAAAGACCGACGACACCATCCTGTATTCCAGCTGCTTTGACGCCAATGGCGGCGTATTTGAAACCCTGCTGGGTGAAGAAGACGCGGTGATCTCGGACGAGCTGAACCATGCTTCGATTATCGACGGCGTGCGCCTGTGTAAAGCCAAGCGTTTCCGCTATAAAAACAACGATATGCAAGACCTTGAGGCGCAACTGATTGCCGCCGATGCTGCGGGTGCGCGCTTTAAGCTGGTGGTGACCGATGGCGTATTCTCTATGGATGGCATTATCGCCAACCTAAAAGAGCTGTGCGATGTGGCCGAGCGCTATAACGCCATCGTGATGGTGGATGATTCGCACGCTGTGGGCTTTATCGGTGAAAACGGCGCGGGCACGCCCGAATTATGCGGCGTGCAAGACCGTATCGATCTTTACACCGGCACCTTGGGCAAAGCACTGGGCGGCGCATCGGGCGGCTATGTCGCTGGCCGCAAGCCAATGATTGATTTACTGCGTCAGCGCTCACGCCCCTATTTGTTCTCCAATACCCTTGCCCCCGCCATTGCAGCCGCCAGCTTAAAAGTATTAGAGATTTTGGCGAGCGATGAAGGTAAAGCACTGCGCAGCAATTTAAAGCGCAACGCCGAATACTTCCGTAAAGCCATGTCTGACGCGGGCTTTAGCTTGGTACCAGGCCAGCACCCGATTATTCCGGTGATGCTGGGCGACGCCCGCCTTGCGGGTGAAGTATCGGCAGCGCTGCTTAAAGAAGGCGTGTATGTAGTTGGGTTCTCCTTCCCTGTTGTGCCCAAAGGCAAGGCCCGCATCCGCACGCAAATGTCGGCGGGGCATACACTAGAACAAATCCATAAAACCGTCGCCGCCTTTATCAAAGTAGGCCGTGAATTAAAAGTGATTGCTTAAAAATAAAACTTACAAATTCTGTAGCCACAGAGCTAAATGAGAACACAGAGCACACAAAGAAATTGCTAGCTTGGCTGGCGTTATGGCACTAGTAGGGCGGGTGAAACCCGCGTATTTATTGAGCAAGGCTCGCGGGTTCCACCCGCCCTACACGACATGGCATGCGCTTTTCTCCGTGTTCTACTTTTAATCTCTGAGAGCTCCGCGTCTACAGACCTTAGATTTTGTAGTCTTAATAAAATAATGGAAACACCCGATGAAAGCCTTATCAAAATTGACCGCAGCACCTGGCCTGACGATGAATCAAGTCGAAAAGCCTGTCATCGGCCATAACGACTTGCTAATCAAAATCAAAAAAACCGCCATCTGTGGCACTGATATTCATATCTGGAAATGGGACGATTGGGCGCAGAAAACCATTCCGGTGCCCATGCACGTTGGCCATGAATATGTCGGCACGGTGGTGGAGATTGGTTCAGAAGTGCAAGGCTTTAAGATTGGCGATCGCGTTTCTGGCGAAGGCCATATTACCTGCGGCCATTGCCGTAACTGCCGCGCAGGCCGCCGTCATCTCTGCCGCAATACCGTTGGCGTGGGCGTGAATCGCCCCGGTGCTTTTGCCGAATACTTGGTGCTACCAGCCTTTAACGCCTTCCCTATTCCTGACGATATTTCTGATGATTTAGCCGCGATTTTCGACCCCTTCGGTAATGCCGTACATACCGCCTTATCTTTTAATATGGTCGGTGAAGATGTATTGATTACCGGCGCAGGCCCGATCGGCATTATGGCGGTGGCGATTGCCAAACATGTTGGCGCACGCCATGTGGTGATCACCGACGTCAACGACTACCGCCTAGAGCTGGCGCGTAAAATGGGCGCAACGCGCGCCGTCAACGTCTTAAACGAAGATTTAAAAGACGTGATGGCGGATTTAAAAATGACCGAAGGTTTTGACGTGGGTTTGGAAATGTCTGGCAATCCACAGGCTTTTCGCACCATGCTGGAAACCATGCAGCACGGCGGCAAAGTGGCGCTCTTAGGCATTCCACCATCTGACACCGCCATCGACTGGAATCAGGTCATTTTTAAAGGGCTGGAAATCAAAGGTATTTACGGCCGCGAGATGTTCGAGACTTGGTACAAAATGGTCGCCCTCATCCAATCTGGCCTCGACATCACCCCGATTATCACCCACCACTTTCCTGTAAATGAGTTTGAAGCAGGCTTTGCTGCCATGCTATCAGGCCAAAGCGGCAAGGTTATTTTAAGCTGGGAATAAGGCGAGTTAAATAAAGCCATAAGGGTGCGGTGCCCTTATGGCCATTACATGGGTTTACTAAATTTGAGTAAAACCACCATCCACGGTCAGCTCTACCCCATTCACATAACGAGCATCATCCGATGCTAAAAACAAGGCGGCAGCGGCAATGTCTTCAGGCTGCGCTACATAGCCCAGCGGGACGACTTCTGCTGCGTAGCTATCCAGCCCGGCTAGCTGCTCTGCATCCCATTTCAAGCCATTCTCCATAATCGGTGTACGGGTCAGGCCTGGGCTCAGTGCATTCACCCGAATCTTGCGCCCTTTCAGATCATTGGCCCAAGAGCGTGCAAACGAGCGAACTGCAGACTTAGAGGCATTATAAAGGCTCAGGTTTTCCATGCCTTTATTGGCCACAATCGAGGCCGTCAGCACGACAGAACCTCCCTCTTTTAGCAGCGGCAACAGGGTTTGCACCGTAAAAAAAACACCCTTTACATTGATATCAAAGGTCTTAGCAAACTCTGCTTCAATCGTCTCGCCAAAGTGGTTGTATTCTGCGATTCCGGCATTGGCAAACACCACGTCCAGCACGTCCCCCTGCTGCTCAATCGTGCTTTTCAGCTTTTGCAAATCGGCAAGCTCGGCCACATCCGACACCACAGCCAGTGCTCTTTCCCCCAGCACCGTAACGGCAGCATCCAGCGTTTTAGCCGACCTGCCGGTCACATAAACTCGGCGGGCGCCCTCATCCAGCAAAGCCTTAGCAATCGCAAAACCAATACCGGTAGAGCCACCGGTCACAACGGCGACCTGATTCTTAAATTTAGCTGACATAGCGTAATCCTGTTTTTACTCAAGGGAGGGAGCAACAAGCCCAAATGGCGAGCTGTTTTTTGCCAAGTTCATAAGTTCTATAATTATCGAACAATTGAACATTAGCATGCACTATGCAACACTGCAAGCATGAGAACACCAATCCACCCCTCAAAAGAAGATCTAACTCTGACCCGAGCGCTGTATGCGCTGAGCGACCCCGCACGCCTTGCCATTGTGCAGAGCCTTGCCAGCAAGGGCGAACAGGCCTGCGGCGCTTTGTGCCAAGACATGGCCAAATCCACCGCATCGCATCATTTTAGGGTGCTGCGCGAAGCAGGCATTATTCGCATGACGGCGGATGGCACGCAGTTTATCAACAACATACGCAAAGAAGATCTAGACAGCCGCTTCCCTGGCTTGCTGGATGCGGTGCTTCGCTCATTGGCAATGACCTAAATAAAACACCATAAGCCACCGCCCCTCTGGGTAACAAATACCATTCCTGCTCTCAAAATGAACTCCGTTTCACCTCTCTGGGTCGGACACTCATCTCTATTACCCTAAAATTTATATGAGTAGCCGCTTAAAACTACGCCCTTTAGAACGATCTGATTTACGCTTTGCCCACGAGCTGAACAATAACGCCAAAATTATGCGTTATTGGTTTGAAGAGCCTTACGAGACTTTTTCTGAGCTTACCCAACTATACGATCAGCATGTACACGATGTACGCGAGCGCCGCTTTGTGGCCGTAGATGGCAATGATGAAATGGTGGGCTTTGTTGAATTAATTGAGCTGGATTACATTCATCGCCGCGGTGAATTTCAGATCATGATTGCACCAGAGCAACAGGGCAAGGGCTATGCCAGCGAAGCGACTAGGCTGGCCGCCAGCTATGCGTTTTCTGTGCTTAATCTGCGTAAGCTTTATTTGGTGGTGGATGTGTCAAATAAAGCCGCCATTCATATTTATGAAAAATGCGGTTGTACCCAAGAGGCCGAGCTGATAGAAGAATATTTCAGCAACGGCACTTACCATAATGTCTTCAGAATGTGCCTATTCCAGCACAATTTCTTTGCCAAAAATCGAGTGTCAGCTTAAACCAAAACGGGCGGCAATTGCGCCGTTAGCGTTTGCTTCTGCTGGGTGGCTGCGCCCAATAAGGCAAAGCCCAGCAAATTGCCATTCGCATCCACAAAGCGCGCATCTAGCCCGCTTTCTACATCAGTAATTTGCCATTGCCCCTGTGCGCCCGTTGCGGGAGGTGCCACGATAGTTGGGCAGGCGGGTGTTTTCACCAGCACCGGCATGGCGGGGTATTTAACAGCTGTGGGTGTTCCGGCCAGAGTGGCGGCCAAGGCACGGGCGCAGTGCATGATGGGCATTACAAATGGCAAATTCAAACCCATTACCTCAGCACAATCACCTAAAGCATAGATATGTGGATTGGATGTTTGTAAGTTTTTATTCACCACAATGCCGCGATTCACATCCAGCTCTGCACTACCTGCCAGATGGATGCGCGGGCGCAAACCCACCGCAGAGACCAGCATACCCACTTCAACAATCGAGCCATCATTTAAACCCAGTAAATAACGCCCTTCCATATGATCGTAATTTTGCGCCGCAAGGCCAAAATGAAACTCCACCCCTGCCGCCGTTAATTGCTCGGCCAAATAACGCCCCGCCGCTTCTGGCAATAAACGTGACAAAGGCCACGCTGCTGGCTCAAATACAATCGGTTTAATCCCAAGAGCTAATAAATCATTAGCAAATTCGCAACCAATTAAACCCGCACCAAGAATACCTACCGTTGTTAAACCAGGTAGTTTGGCGGCAAATTCGGCATAATCCTGAATATTATTCACAGAAACAACATCATCCCCCGCATTACCCCCCAAAGGCAGGTAGATAGGATCTGCGCCTAGAGCTAAAACCAAATCTTGATACACCAAGGCTTGACCATCAATCAGCAATACCTGCTGATTAGCCGTATCAATCCCCACCACTTCGGTAAAGGGGAGAATGGCTGCGCTTAATTCGGTCGCCATTTTGCTAGCAGATTTTAACACTAGGGATTCAGCTGTCTTATTACCCGCTAAAGCATTAGACAACATTGGCTTAGAATAAAAATCAGCGGCGTCTTCTGCAATAATAGTTAAAGGCGTGGTTTGATCTAATTTACGAAATTCACGCGCCAAATTATAGGCCGCCAAACCCGAACCAATAATTATAATAGGAGTGCTCATTGTGCTTCCTGTGGTGTGCGTCAATAGATTAAGGTAAATCAGTTTCTCAGCATTTTTAAAAAAATAAACTACACATTCATCACTATATTTCATAAGGGAACGCTGATTTACTCAGTGTCGTCATTCCCACACAGGCGGGAATCTAGTATTTACGTTGGGCTCCCGATAAAAACATTCGAAGATGACGTTTAAGCCCCTGATTATGTCTCTTACTCGAACTTATCATCAGTATCGTAGGGCGGGTGCAACCCGCGTTTTTTCAGCATTCCTCGCGGGTTGCACCCGCCCTACGGTGATATTTTTCTTAAGTTGATAGGATTGGGTTTTACCCGCCCTACGAATGCAAGTGTGATTCTAAAAAATTTATTTACATAGGTATAATTGAGCAAGAAACATAATCAGGTTTAAGTAATAAGCAATTATCCATAATGAAGCTAAAAAGCTTAATGCACAGGCTCATCCTGCAAAATACTCACGGAAGACAAGCGGGTATTTAGCACCGCTTGCCGTACAGCCTCTACTGCTGCAGCGCGCGGAAAATTACGTCGCCACGCCAAAATCACCCTACGGCTTGGGATAGGCTCTTTGAAAGGGCGAATCGTCAGTAAAGCATCATCCGCGGCACTCACCGATGAAGCCGGTAACACCGTTACACCAATTCCCCCGGCTACCATATGCCTAATCGTAGTAAGCGAGCTACCTTGCAAGGTGCGTTGCAAACTCCCTACCGGCAGGCTTTCACGATTTAAATCTGGGCAGGCTTGCAAAACGTGATCGCGAAAACAATTACCAGAAGACAACAGCAAGACATTTTCATCCGCCAAAATAGACGAATCAATCTCTGTTTCGCTCTCCCAAGGATGGCCCTTAGGCGTTGCCACCACAAAAGGCTCGTCATAAACCGCTTGAGTGGCAAGGCCCGCCTCAAAAAAGGGCTCGGCCACGATGGCTACATCAATTTCACCCTGTTTGAGCATTTCAACTAGGCGTGCGGTGTAATTTTCTTCCAGCAAAATCTGCATTTGCGGCGCGGCAATACGCAGCTGCGGAATTAAATGCGGCAATAAATAGGGGCTAATCGTGTAGATAATCCCTAGTCGCAACGGCCCTGCCAGAGGGTCTTTGCCCTGCTCTGCCAGCTGCTTAATCAGCTGCACTTCTTCTAATACCCGCTGTGCCTGCTCCACTAAACGCCCACCAATTGGCGTGAGGCTCACATCGCTCGCCGAGCGCTCAAATAGCGCCACGCCCAGCTCTTCTTCCAATTTTTTTACCGCCACAGATAAAGTGGGCTGCGAAACAAAACAGCTGGCCGCAGCACGGCCAAAATGGCGCTCTCTGGCCACGGCAACAATATAGCGCAGCTCGGTTAGCGTCATGCTTTAGCCTGCCAGAAACGAATACCCCAAGTGGCCGCAATCAGGCCACTAAAGCCTATGAGCGCAATCACCGGCAGCGATAAACCAAAGAGGCTCCAATCAATCACACCGCATTCCCCGTGCCCTGTTAGCACGCCTTTAAATACCTGCAACCATGGCTGGGTTTCCATTAAGTAATTGAGCCCCGGCCCACAAGAAGGCAATTGGCTTGGATCAATAAAATACTGAATCGCCACATGCCTTGCTGCCACACCCGCACCTGCCAGCCCAACGATAGTCAACAAGATAGGCCAAAAACGACTCATCCGTGGCAGTGGCACTGCAGCGGCGCAAAAAGACAGCAAGCCAAAGGTAATAAAACCCACTCGCTGAAAAATACATAGCGGACATGGGCTTAAAAATTGAGTTTTTTCTAGATACAGCGCAAAAGCAATGGTGCTCGCGCAAAATAAAGATAGGGCTAAGTGCCCCAAACGCCAACGCAACATGAAGCACTCCAATCGCCATAAATAGATACAGACTATTCTATCAGCCAACTCGATCAAGTGGGTACTTATGTAAGCACGGAATAAGCGTTGTTAACGAAGAGTAATCTGTGAATATTACAGATTACCGACCCCTAACCCCAAGGCTAACGACTTGGGGTTATTTAGCGCAGGTGTCCGGCTCGCCAACATTTTCTTGAATTTCAGACAAAAAGGTGCGTAATTCTTGCTCCTTATCCATGGCATCGCGATAGCCCAGCTCAATTAGTTTGCGAGAATAACCACTACAAAACAATAAGTAGCTGGCCACCACCGAGCCCTGATGACGAAACGCCCCCATGCCGCCCAATAAAAAACGCATCCCCACGGGGAATTCCAACTTAAACGCCACCGCCAGCCGCTCTAATGGCTGTGATGGAGAAATCGTCAGTACTTGTATCGGCCGCAGCCCCAGTGGCAAAGTACGTATCACCTCCGCAGGCACTGCGGCAAGCGTCCGATTGATTCTATTTAGCCTTTCTAGATCTGTGTCTAGCCCATCCAAAAAAATGCTATTCATTAAGTGCCCCATCACTTGGGCCAAAGTAGGATAGCGCGTGTGTTTTTCTCGTACAGCAGGATCAGTCAGGGGTGGAGCCACCCCAATCACCAAAATACGCTCAGCCCCAAGATGGATCGCAGGGCTGATCGGCGCAATTTGCCGCACCGAACCATCACCAAAATACTCACGATGTAAACGTACCGCAGGAAACAACAAAGGAATTGCTGCGGAGGCCATTAAATGATCCACGCTAATGCTCGCCTTTACCCCCACCCGAGAGGCGCGCCGCCAAACATCTAAATCGGCCGCCCCCTGAAAAAAAGACACCGATTGCCCCGATGTATAGCCCGATGCAGAGATCGATAAAGCCCTGAGCGCGCCCGCATTAATAGCGTGTTGAATCCCTGAAAAATCTACGCGATCTATCAATAAATCACGCAGTGGTGAATTATTAAGAAAAGCACGTGGATTACGCTTCCCCATCCCGCCCACTAAAAGCGACAATAACCAATGCCCCCCTGAGCTTAATAAGTGCCATACAGAGCAATGATAAATCAGCTCAGGGCTTAACCCCTGCCATAGCCTCGCCAACTCAAAAACTGAGCGGCGAAAATTCATGGCCCCCGCCGCTACGGCCACTGCATTAATCCCACCTGCTGAAGTGCCACAGATAATGGGGAAAGGGTTGGCGGCTCCTTTAGGCAGCAATCTAGCAATTGCCAACAACACCCCAACTTGATAAGCCGCCCTTGCCCCGCCCCCTGATAAAATCAAGGCCGTATTTGCACGGTGCGCCTGCATTCTCTTGCTCAACATAATCGGCCTCTTGATCGAATCAACCTGTTCTGGGCTCTAAAATCCCAAAGCCATTGGCATACTCTTACGCTAGCTCGAAGCCATCCTTACCGCAAGCACCGATGCCGAATAGGCCCTATTCTTGCTCAAGTAAATTTCCACCCCATAGCACGCAAAGGCAGATACCCATTATTGACAAAACTACAAATTATTAATGGAAACACGAAATAGCAATTAGTCTTCTTACGCGGTTTTCGGTATAATGCCGTTTTGGCGACTAAGGATTCTGCACCATGCGCGTGATTCAGAAGGCCCTCACCTTTGACGATGTACTCCTCGTCCCGGCCCATTCAAACATCCTACCGCGTGATGTCGATTTATCGACACAATTCACCCGTAATATTCGCCTGAATCTACCGCTGGCTTCTGCAGCGATGGATACAGTGACCGAGGCTCGCCTCGCCATTGCAATCGCCCAAGAAGGCGGCATGGGGATTATTCATAAGAATATGACCCCAGTAATGCAAGCGAAAGAAGTATCCAAAGTAAAACGCTACGAATCAGGCATTGTTAAGGATCCGATTACCGTATCCCCAGAGATGCTGGTTCGTGACGTGCACGAACTCACCCGTCAGCACAAAATCTCTGGCCTGCCTGTGATCGACAAAACCGGCCAATTGGTCGGCATCGTCACTAACCGCGATTTACGTTTTGAAACACGCCTTGACGTGGCTGTCAGCAGCATCATGACACCCAAAGAGCGCTTGATTACCGTAAACGAAGGCGATTCGATCGAATCCGCCCGCGTGCTGATGCACGAGCACCGCCTTGAGCGCGTGTTGGTGATCGATGAAAACTTCAAGCTAAAAGGCTTGATTACCGTTAAAGATTTGATCAAGACTTCTGAGCACCCAAATGCCGCCAAAGACGATCAAGGTCGCCTGCGCTGCGGCGCGGCTGTTGGCGTGGGTGCAGGCACGGAAGAGCGCGTAAAACTGCTTTCTGAAGCCGGTGTGGATGTGATTGTGGTAGATACCGCCCACGGCCACAGCCAAGGCGTGATTGACCGCGTACGCTGGGTGAAGCAAAACTATCCGCACATCCAAGTGATTGGCGGCAATATCGCCACCGCTGCTGCCGCTTTAGCTTTGGCTGAAGCCGGTGCCGATGCGGTTAAAGTGGGGATTGGCCCAGGCTCGATCTGCACCACGCGTATTGTAGCGGGTGTGGGTGTACCGCAAATCACTGCGGTAGCCAATGTAGCCGATGCACTGGCTGGCACAGGCATTCCACTGATTGCTGACGGTGGTATTCGCTACTCTGGCGACATCTCTAAAGCCATCGCCGCCGGCGCAAGCTCGGTAATGTTGGGTGGTTTATTTGGCGGCACAGACGAAGCGCCGGGTGAAGTAGAGCTTTATCAAGGCCGCACTTACAAGAGCTACCGTGGCATGGGCTCCTTAGGTGCAATGGCCGGCAGCAACGGCTCCTCTGATCGTTATTTCCAAGACAATGTAAATAACGCAGATAAATTAGTACCCGAAGGCATTGAAGGCCGTGTGGCCTACAAAGGCCCGATTACCGCCATCATCCATCAGCTCATGGGCGGCTTGCGCTCCTCCATGGGGTATTTGGGCTGCAAAAACATCACAGAAATCCACGAAAAAGCCGAATTTGTGCAAATCACCGCAGCCGGCATTCGCGAATCGCACGTGCATGATGTGCAAATCACCAAAGAAGCACCAAACTACCATACCGACTAAGCATTAGCGCTTAATCAAAAACCGGATCACCCCATGGTGCATCCGGTTTTTTTATGCTTGCTATGCCAATTAACAAGTGCACACCGAGGAAACCGACGAATTGGCCGCCGAGCTATTACAACCCAGCGCTGCTGGGTAGCACACACACAAAACCAGCTCATTTTTAAGTAGAATTTTCTCGCAGTCTTTGAGGAGTTCTACATGAAAGCCATAGGCGCCTCAATGATAACGCTACGCTGGCCCAGCGTGTACATTCGTACCGACAAGGCTAAGGCGATCGCCCGCCACCACAAGGGCCGTGCCGCCTGCACTGATGCTACTAATCCGCCCACGGCCACTTGCAGCACGGCCATCCATTTGTCTGCGTCGGCTTTTTGCTCTGTTTGGCGGGCTTGCAGCTGTGTCAGATCATCAATACGTGCTTGATCTTTTTGCCCTGCTGGTTTGGCGTTTTCTGCTGTTAATGCTTTGTCGGTGGCTTCTAGCGCTGCCTTGGCTTTATCCGCATCCGCAGCGCGATTAGCCATAAAACGGCCAGTTTCCTGAACCAGCGCTTTAGCCGCAGCCATTTGCTCTGCCAACTGTTGTTTATCAAAGTTGTTGGCCAGCTTTTGCTGTGCACCATCGGTATCGTGATTCAGGCTGGCGATGGTTTCGGCCGCAGATTGGCCGGTCAGCGCTTTTTGTTTTGCATCATCCGTAAGAGTGATCTGGCCCTGGCTGATGGCGCTCTTGGTGCTACTGCTGTCACTCTCCTTTGCGCCGATTACTGATGGTGTGCTTGCACTTACATTGGATTGATCAGCAGCGCTCTTGCTTTCAGATTTTTTGCCTGGCGAACTAAAATCAAGCCCGCCGCCTAAGCCGATGGCGTTGGTCTCAGCATGGTTATCAATGTCTTTTTGCGTGAGTGTGCCGGTGCTCAGCTTATTGGCATCGCTGCTACTGGCAATCACAGCTCCCGTCAGATCAGTATTATTTTTAACCTTGATATCAAAGCCATCTTTGCCTGCAAAGATGCCACTCTTGTTCATTTACAGCGGCATAGTCATTCTGCGTTTTTTCATAAGTAGCGCTGGCACTCCCACTCGCACTGCCATAGCCAATCGTGACACTGGCACTGCCCCCTATTTGCTTATTGTCAAATTTACTAATGTCTTGCAGGCTTTCAATATTTAAATTGCCTTTGATATCTGCACTGACTTGTTGGCCTGAAACCGTTGCTCCGCGCAGGTTGGTATCTCCCCCTGAAATCAGGGTGAGTGTTTTTCCTGCGCTCAATTGGCTGTTCTGCCAGACGACATCGCTCCCATTGGCCTTGCCTCGGGATGCGGTAAGCTCTGGTCATTAATCAGCTTTTTCTCAAATAGGCTATATTTGCCAAAATTCGGCGGGTCGTTGTGGCAATAATTTAGCGGCACCCGCTAGCGCGCCTTGCGTCCACTCATCACGATAAAGCGGCACAATTGGCTGCAATTTCGATAATGGCAAAGCCATCAGCGGATGATCCAACTCTGGGTTGATTAAACCAAGAAATTCTCGTACTCGGAGCAGTGCCAAGATTTCAATTGGCCAAGCAGCAAACTTGCCGTAACTAAATTCGGCGTATTGACCACGGTGTTTAACATCTGTTTCATGCGTATGCCAATCCAGCACGTGCAAAATGGGTTCGATCAATTGGTCGGCATCTAGCTCACGAATCAACGCCACTAGCGGAGCAAAAACACCTAGAGGCTCTTCATTATCCTGATCGCCGTTAAATGGCTGATCCAGCAGTGCGTAAATTAAGTGAAATGCAAAACGATGTGCTAAGAACTTCTCGCGTGTACGCACCGTCCAGAAATCATGATAAACGTGCGTTTCATCTAATCCCTGTGCGGCCTGCACCATAGCTTTGGCTTCTTCCATATGCCCTAGCAACAATAAGCGCAATAGGGGTTGCCAATCTGATTGATTAGACCAGCCCCAATTCCCCGCCAGATGTATTTTAAGTGCAGCAAACCAGTAACCATTCGCTTTACGATGCCAATCCCACGCCTCGACCTCTCGCCCAGCGACATTCAAAGCTTCGGCGTTCGCTGTGCTCCATAAGTGCATAGATTTTAAAGAAGTTGAATATTCAAGTGGATTCTCAGTCTGGCGCTCCCCTTGAATCAACACCGTCAACTCTTGTATCGGTTCCTGCCACCACCAGATAGGCTCATTGTCGCGTTGAATCCATTCTTGACGGCTTGCCAAAATTTTTTTTGAACTCCAGCGTTTCCAGACACCTAAGCTACCCATCTTTTGCTCCTTATTTTTTTGTCCATGGCGTTACATTCATCGTGACCGTGCCAGTCTTATTTGATTTCGGCACGAACAGATCGACTTTGAAGCCAGGCAACGTGCCTAGAGGAATATTGTCCAATTCCGTTTCCAGTCGCTTGGCGATCTGCTGCATCTCACTGCCATTCATATGCTGTCAGCCATCCGTTGCATTCGCTGCCCTTTCAATCCGACTCCGCACAAAAGCATCACTCCCCAACCTCTGATCTGGCGACAACGTGCCCGTTTTACCGGTCGTGCTGGTCTTAGCTTCAATCCCAACTAGTTTGCCTTCGGCATTACGGGCGATGATATCAATACCGTGACCACTGTTGTTTTTAATGGCAATAACATCGGTATAACCTTGCTGACGCATTAAGTTAGCAATCGCCATTTCACCAAGATCACCATTCCCCGCCTTAGCCAGCGCACTGCCCAGCGGTGCAAGGCTTTTTTCTGTTTTGGCAACTTGCCACGTCGCATTGATCAATGCAGCATCACCCATCACACCATATTGGGCGCGTAATGATCCCGTAGCTGGCCAGCTAAGCGTGGCTAAGGTTTCTAGAGAGTCTTTACTGATGGAGGCAACGGCCTTACCTGCCCCAATCCCGCCGGACACAATAGGTGCAACCAAGTTTGCCAACTGCACCAGATAAACTCCGGCAGTGGTTGCACCATCTGGTCCAGCAGTCTCTCTAGCAGTCAGAAAAGCATCATATTTTTCCTGAATTTGTGCGGCATAACCTGCAGGCAACTGCTTCAACAGGCTAGGATCAGCCATTACGGCAGAGACAACCTTTGGCAATTCGACAATTGCATTACCCAACGCATTGGCTTCAAGTACAACCCCTAGGCCCATACCGGAAACCAGCCTTAGATCTTGCGTCATACTGATTCCAAAGTGCTTTGCTGCTACAACAGCCTCACAAAAAGAGCCTCCTTTACACTCTGCCGTCTCTTTAACTCCTGCCTCTTTTTGCCAAGTTGAAAGGTAATTATTCTCCATCTCAATCTGCGCCGCATTATTCGCCGCTGCTGCATTCCCCCCTGTTGCCTCTGCAATCCCCGCAATCAAACTACCCACCAGATTTTTACGTTGCTCTTTCTGGGTATCGGTCAGGCTATCTGCTGCCGTAAGGGCGCTATTGATGACGACGCTGGAAGCTGCCCCCACGGCGGCGCTGCTGCAATTACTGCTGGTAGCGGCGGCTCCGGCGCAGGAGGCGATGGCGTGTAGGGCGGCGCGGAGGGTTCCGCTGCTGGCGTCTTCTGTGCCTTTTTTGGTCTGGAAGCTGTCGGCGATCTCTTTGATTTTTTCAGCGCCGATGCTTTGCAGATAGCCAACGGTGGCGTTTTGTAGCAGGCCACTCATGCCGCCAGTGACATTGCCGCCTACGGCCGCTTGCAGCACGGTCATGGCGCGGCCATATTCGCCGCCTGGGGTCCATTTGTCTGCGTCGGCTTTTTGCTCTGTTTGGCGGGCTTGCAGCTGTATCAGATCATCAATACGTGCTTGATCTTTTTGCCCTGCTGGTTTGGCGCTTTCTACTGTTAATGCTTTGTCGGTGGCTTCTAGCGCTGCCTTGGCTTTATCCGCATTCGCAGCGCGATTAGCCATAAAACGGCCCGTTTCCTGAACCAGCGCTTTAGCCGCAGCCATTTGCTCTGCCAACTGTTGTTTATCAAAGTTGTTGGCCAGCTTTTGCTGTGCACCATCGGTATCGTGATTCAGGCTGGCGATGGTTTCGGCCGCAGTTTGGCCGGTCAGCGCTTTTTGTTTTGCATCATCCGTTAGGGTGATCTGGCCCTTGCTAATAGCGCTCTTGGTGCTACTGCTGTCACTCTCCTTTGCACCAACTACAACGGGAGAGCTTGGATTGACATTGGATTTGTCAGCCTCTTTGGTTTGGGCCGTTTGCTCTTTGCCTTTATTGGAGGAGCTAAAATCAAGCCCGCCACCTAAGCCGATGGCGCTGGTCTCGGCATGGTTGCGAATGTCTTTTTGCGTGAGCGTGCCAGTGCTGAGCTTGTTTTTACTGGCATCGCTGCTGCTGGCAATCACCGCCCCTGTCAGATCGGTATTGTTTTTAACCTTGATATCAAAGCCGTCTTTGCCCGCAAATATGCCACTTTGCTCATTTACAGCGGCGTAGTCATTGTGCGTTTTGTCATAAGAGGCGCTCACGCTGGCACTGCCGCTGATTTGCTTGTTGTCGAATTTACTAATGTCTTGCAGACTTTCAATATTTAAATTGCCTTTGATATCTGCAATTACTTGCTGGCCTGTAGCCGTTGCTCAGCAGGATTTAAGTTTCTCTGACCCCAGTTATTTTGTCAGTTCGCCTGATAAGCCACCAGCCTAGCGTTGCATTTACTATTTGAATTCACGTCTCATTGATCTACATAGCCCCAATTATCTTCATCCATTGGTTCAGCCAGCTTTTCTTTTGGGTAGTTACGCAATCCCTCCAGTACAACCGGTAAATCCTGCTCAATAGCAGTAAATTCATCCAAGGGCAAATGATAAGCCGCTTGATAACGAGGCAAATCAAAAGATTCTAAAATAGCTAATGCCCATGGGTGAAAATTACTTGGCATATAATCCCATTGCAAAGCTCGTTTAGATATGGCAAGCCAACGCATAGGAATTGCGGGGTTTAATTTCCCATATGATTCCCATGCTTCATTAATTACCCACCAAAAACTTGAACAATACATATCTTGTCGAAATTCATGCCCCCTTTCTTGCTCAGCTATTCTTTCTTCATATGAGCCAGAATCATAAAGCGCCTTATAATACTCAGTTAAGGCTAGATAAAGAGGCTTGCAATCACCAAATTGATAAATAACATCAGAACAAAATTCATTTACATCAACACTTGGGAACATATACGGGCACTCTGGGGTTATATCTCATGCATGATTTTATCAACCACTTAGGATTAGCACGGTATTTATGCTCAAGCAATACTAACCTAACATCTCAATTGGCCAGTATCCGCTGACCCGATAAGTCTCAAGCCAGAGGCCAATACCTCATTAATCAACCAAACCCCAATTATCTTCATCCATTGGTGCAGCCAGCTTTTCTTTTGGATAGTTACGCACCCCCTTCAGCACAACCGGCAAATCCTGCTCGATAGCAGTAAATTCATCCAATGGCAAATGATAAGCCGCTTGATAACGAGGCAAATCAAAAGATTCTAAAATAGCTAATGCCCATGGGTGAAAATTACTTGGCATATAATCCCATTGCAAAGCTCGTTTAGATATAGCCAACCACCTCATCGGAATTGCAGGGTTTATTCTTCCATAAGCCTCCCATTCTTCATTAATCCCCCACCAAAAGAGATATTCATAACTAAATACCCCTTCATATACAAGTTGATTCATCGCACTATAATCAAAAAGTGATGAATAGTACTTCAGCAACTCTAAATAGTCAGGATCACAACTACTAAATGAGTATATTTCATCAGAGGTTAACTCAAGAATACTTGAACAAGGAAACATACCACTCCATTAATGATTTAAAAATGTTGCCTTCTCAGGCAAAGTAGGCCATGTAGGTGCATTCTTTGGTACGGATGCTTGGTCTACAATAATATTCCCTTCTTTGTACGTAATAATTTTCCCATTGTTATGGTAAACACGCACCTCAACATTTGGAAATCGTTCTAAAAACTGCCTAGAAATTACATCCGTACAGCTCACGCATGGTGAGCGTTCAGTAAACAAATCAACTGTAGCACTTACTTTATTATTCATTTTATATTGCTGAGCAAAGTTCTCTAATATTTTATACTCCGTATCATTTGCACGGTTAATAGGTGACTTAGAACCAACTAACGGCTGCAGAATTCGCTCACTCTCCGGAGGTAGAATAGCAAAGCCATTAACCACGCTATTTGCATCGTTCCCAAAACTAGAGTACGCCTTAACTTCAACGGGCATTTTTCCATCAACACGTATTGTCGCCGTCGCTAAATTACCTGGCAAATGTCCTTTCTCATTCAAAACATTCAGGTTTGCATCCAAACGAACCTGCGCGGCTTTATCTTTCAAATCAAACCATTTATTCGCCAAAAAGTTCTCTGCATCCCTGCCCGAATTAAGCTCAACTCTGGCCTTTGCAATCATTTCAGCTTCTAATTTTGCTAATGCTTTAGCTTCTATATTTTTAGCAACTAAATTACCCACCGCGGCTTTTGTGAGCGTGCCACCAACCTTAAATAATGGAATGAGAATATCTTCAACAATAACCGGATCTAATGCAGGTTCGCCTACTTTTGAGTACCGGATAGAGCTGATACCTAGTTTATTGATTGTAGCGACCTCCTGCTCGGCCTTAGCAATCAATTTTTTCTTAGTATCAATAATATCTTGATATTTTTCAGGCGTGCAGTTCTGTACCACAACAGAACAACCACCTGTACCCACTTTAATTAATTCAGCCAGTTGATTCTGCTGATCAATTAATACTGCTTTCGTTACCGCCGCGATTTCTTGGCATGCACCTTGTGTATTACAACTATCAATTGCTGCTTTCAAAGAGGCGTCGCGCTTTTTATCAGTAGCCTTGAGTTCTTCAGCTTTTTTACAACTGCTACTATTTGTGACATTGCACGCTTTTTCTGCGGCAATAAGCTCTTTCTTTTCGCTACGGCTTAAAAAATTATTCTCCATCTCAATCTGCGCCGCATTATTCGCCGCTGCCGCATTGCCATCCGTGGCCGCCACGATGCCGGTGATGATGGAGCCAACCAGATTCTTACGTTTCTCCTTTTCACTGGCGCTCATCTTATCTGCGCTGGTGTTTTCAATTTCAGATAAGACGTTGTTGATGACGACGCTGGAAGCCGCGCCCACGGCGGCGCTGCTGCAGTTACTACTCGTTGCCGCTGCTCCAGCGCAGGAGGCGATGGCGTGTAGGGCGGCGCGGATGGTTCCGCTGCTGGCGTCTTCTGTGCCTTTTTGGGTCTGGAAGCTGTCGGCGATGTCTTTGATCTTTTCAGCGCTTATGCTTTGCAGATAGCCAACGGTGGCGTTTTGTAGCAGGCCACTCATGCCTCCAGTGACATTGCCACCCACGGCCACTTGCAGCACGGTCATGGCGCGACCATATTCGCCGCCTGGGGTCCATTTGTCTGCGTCGGCTTTTTGCTCTGTTTGGCGGGCTTGCAGCTGTATCAGATCATCAATACGTGCTTGATCTTTTTGCCCTGCTGGTTTGGCGTTTTCTGCTGTTAATGCTTTGTCGGTGGCCTCTAGCGCTGCCTTGGCTTTATCCGCATCCGCCGCGCGATTGGCCATAAAGCGGCCCGTTTCCTGAACCAGCGCTTTAGCCGCAGCCATTTGCTCTGCCAGCTGCTGTTTATCAAAGTTATTGGCCAGCTTTTGCTGTGCACCATCGGTATCGTGATTCAGGCTGGCGATGGTTTCGGCCGCAGTTTGGCCGGTCAGCGCTTTTTGTTTTGCATCATCCGTCAGGGTGATCTGGCCCTGGCTGATGGCGCTCTTGGTGCTACTGCTGTCACTCTCCTTTGCGCCAACTACAACGGGAGAGCTTGGATTGACATTGGATTTGTCAGCCTCTTTGGTTTGGGGCGTTTGCTCTTTGCCTTTATCGGAGGAGCTAAAATCAAGCCCGCCGCCTAAGCTGATGGCGCTGGTCTCGGCATGGTTGTTGATATCTTTTTGCGTGAGCGTGCCAGTGCTAAGCTTGTTTTTACTCGCATCGCTGCTACTGGCAATCACCGCCCCCATCAGATCGGTATTGTTTTTAACCTTGATATCAAAGCCATCTTTGCCCGCAAAGATGCCGCTCTGCTCATTCACTGCGGCATAGTCATTGTGTGTTTTGTCATAAGAGGCGCTCACGCTGCCACTGGCGCTACCGTAGCCGATTGTGACACTGGCGCTGCCGCTAATTTGCTTGTTGTCGAATTGACTGATGTCTTGCAGGCTTTCTATCTTTAAATTGCCTTTGATATCTGCAATGACTTGCTGGCCGCTTGCCGTGGCGCCGATCAGCTGTGTGTCCCCTCCCGAGCTGATTGTCAGGGTTTTGCCTGCATTCAGCTCAGTATTTTGCCAAACCACATCTTGCCCATCCGCTTTGCCCCTCGATGCGCTCACTTCTGCTGTTATGCCGTAACTTACCCCGCCCTGCCCAATATCAGCGGCCACCCCCACCCCCCAGCCATTGCTGCTGTTCGTGCTGTGCTGATCATTGCTATCCTTGGCGGCTTGCAGCGTTACTTTATTGTCTGCTTGCAAAGTGAGGTTTTGTGCCGCATCTACCTTGGTGCCGGTGATGGTGATATTGCTTTCTGCTCCTCCCCCGCTCGCAATCATTTTAATATCGCCACCCGCACTGATTGAACCGCGCTGATGCGTTGTTGCACTGGAGACCGCTTCACTTTGCGAGGTATTCTGGCCAGCCGTAATACTGACCTTAGCAATACTGCCTGATTCCATAGCTTGCGCAGCCTGAACCCCATTGTAAGCCGCTAACGCTGCCGCTCCAGCCGCCATCGCACGGGTACGGGCATCTTTGCTGCCTTGCATCATGAGCAACATTTGCTCTGCAGTTTGTGCCGCCGAGATCACTGCACTGCTGACCTTGGTGGTGATCCCCGTTTGCTCCATTTCATGCTGTTCTTGGTGCTGCTGCTGATCCACTGTGCTGCTGATATCAATACGCTTGCTCGTCAGCAGCAGGTCTTTTCCTGCGCTGAGGTCTGTGCCTTGTAATGCAATGCTCTCTTTGGCTTTCAAGGTGACATTGGCATTCTGGCTAATAATGCTACTTTGCAGTCCCCCTTGCTGGGTACTCTGGTCTTTCCAGTGATCTTCATTCTGCCGAACCCCATTGGTCTGGCTCATATTGCCGCCAGCAACTTCTCCAATCTGCTGGCCGTGCTCATTTAGCTCAGACATCCGCTCAATTTGGCCAGACTGGCCAATAATCCGCCCCTGATCTGCACTTAATAAAACCTCGCCTTGCGCCACAACTGCCGCACCAGCAAGATGGATGTCTCCCTTGGCAGCGCTAATTTCAATTGTTTTACCACTGATCAGGCTGGCGGTTTGTGCCCCGCCCAAATCCTTACCATCGCCTTCTTTACGCCCTTGATTGTAAGGAAGAGAAGAAACATGCCCAGCATTTGCCGCGCCATCCAATGTCCTTACGGCATCGCCTAATGAGGGCACGCCCAATGAAATGCTATGCCCATATTGATAGGATGCATTGCTACTATCCAAACGATCATTCATAGCAAGGATATTGACTTGATTATTCGCTTGCAGCAGGGTTTTGCCTTCCCCTTGAATGCTTGATCCTGAAACCATTAGATCCCCCCCTTGCCACTGGCCTGTTGCATCTTTTTCACCTAAAGCACGCACCGTGATATCTTGCCCAGCCGTGATATGGCTCCCTCGATGGGTGGTACTTTGCATCTCAGTTTGAGACCCAGAGCGACTCTCTTGGTAAGCCAACGACAAGCCCGGCGTATCCATGCCCGTCGCCGCCAATTCATTCAGCGCAGATTTGGCCCCTTGATAGCCTTGTTGCGTATCACGAATGGTCTTAAGGTTTTGAACCGTATCAAAAGGTGTACCGACCACCTGCAAGCTTAAACCTCGGCTTGTTTCTTCATGCTGTTGGCTGCTATTAAGCTGATCCTGGCTGGTTTCAATACTGACATTACGGCCTTCTAGGGTAATCGTTCCCGCTAAGGCGCTCACATCACTGCCGCCAATTTTTAGATCACGGCCAGCCTGCACACTGACTTTACCGCCTAGGGCCAATACTGATAGATAACCCATCAGAGAAAATGCCTGACTTCTTCTCTTCCCTTAAATGGGTTTGCTGTGAAGTATTGCTTGAGGCCAAAAGGCTAATATCCCTCCCAGCCAATAGCGCTACATCCTGCTCCCCAACAATACTACTGCCATTCACCTTAATATCATTCCCCGCCTGCACCTTCATGCTGTTGCCAGACAAACTACTGCCGATGGCTTGAGTCGTGCGGCTGGTGTCAAAGGTGGTGGTGGTCGAGCTGGAGAACCAGCCTCGGCTTTCGCGGAAGGTTTCACGGGTATCGGTTTGCGTCACATCAATCGAATTGATCTCGATATCTTTTTTAGCCGCTAAGCTCAGTAGGCCTTTTTCTGCCAGCAGATCTGCGCCTTTCAGGCTGATATTGCCATCTGGGCCGATGGCTTTAATGCTGAGATTCTGCCCAGCCGTGACGCTGCCGCCTTGTAAGCTCTCCTTGCTAAAGGCGTGTCTATCGTAGCGATTATTGCCTGCGCGCTGAACATCACTAGATTGAAACTCCTTAGCAGCAGAGATTTGCACACTGCTGCCTATCAAAATAGAGTCCTTTCCTGTGTGGAAATCTGTGCCTAACAGCGTTAAATCCCCCCCCGACAGCAACTTGGCATTTTGCCCCGCACTGATGCTACTAATATTTTGCTGTGTAGCTTGTAGCTTGTAGCTTGTAGCTTTAAATAATTGGTGCGCCCTCCCGCCCAATCGTTACCAGTGACTATTTGCAAACTACTGCTAGTGGCGACACTTTGGCTATCGATCTTGCCTACGGCTTGCATGCTTAGATCTTGCGCTGCCTGTACGCTGGCGGCTTTAAGCAGCAGATCGCGGCCTGCGCTCAGGCTGATTTCGCCGCCTTGCACAGTCGCTTGCCGGTCTAGATTAGATTGCTTGGCCGTGCCCGCCGCGTTTGTAGTTTCAACCATCGCCAGCGTTTGCAAGACAATATCGCGGCCCGCACTCAGGCTAAGTTTGCTGCCCTCGCCCATACCCACAATCTGGCCGGATTGATTTTGTAAATCATTATTGGCATGGATAAAGATTTGCTGGCCGCCGATTTGCCCGTGATCATTGAATACATCACGGCCCGCATTCAGCGTGAGTTTGTTGCCCACAATGCTGGAATTGCGGTTCACCAGATCTTCGCTGCTGCTTAAATGCACTTCACGCGCAGAGATCACCGCCCCGCCTATCTTTACCTACATTTACACCTTATTTACGCCTAAATAATTTTGAGAAGAATCCGCGTTTAGGTTCGTCAATAGCCTCTGGAAGTGCAATGCTTATCTCCACCATAGGATGAGTACTTGGCCCGTCGGGTCTTAATAAATCGCCCGGATAATACTCGTGCCTTAAACATTGGGAGTCATCTAAACCCAAGGCCTTAGCCACAGCAACGGCCTCTACACACCAGCGACCAAAATACGCTCCCCCTTCAAAATTACGATCTCCATATGTATACCAATAAGGGCGCTCATACATGGCGGTATCCGCAGACAAGCCCTTCTTGGCAGGGCGATTCAACTCTTTGTACCATTTGTCTACAAACACAAACAATCGCTTGGCTTGCTCATCAACAGGGGCATTCACCGCATCAAGTAACCGCTGATAAGGCTTAGGGTGGCAAAGCCGAGAACCAATCTTCCGCCCTGACTGACGTGAAGCAATAACACGATCCAATAATTCATCCTGTCCCTCATTTCCTATTAATGCTAATAATCGTTGCCATTGCTCCTCTGGAATAGATAGAGCCAAAGCCAAACCCACAAGCCAGAAACAAACAATGTAATGATCCAGATTCACGGTCCAAGCATGACGCGTATATTGCTGCTCTTCTGTCCAGATATCTTTTCCTAATCGTTCAGATTCTTCCCATGCATCTAATAATGGTGAAAAATACTGAGACAATTCACTAATTTCATCACCGCGAGAATAACGACGTAATATTTGATGCCAATTCTCTTGAGCGAGTTGAAAGATATACTGCGGACGATAAGATGGATCGCCCGATGGTTCTTTGAGTTTTTCTAAAACATCTCCAATACGACCATCGCAATAATTCACCCATTCATCCCAATAAGCTTGCCCCCCTAATGATGAACGTATCATTTTTTTCCTCCCAGTAATTTAGATGCGAGGCTCGGATCAGAGAAAAAACGTCCATTTTTATCTAGCACGCCAACGGTTATTCGCCCAAATGGATCCGTATGAACTAGCCACTTTTCAACACGCCCTTGGTTCATTGCATCAAAAATCTTATTTGCTGCTATTGTATTATTTTCAACCGACTCTAATACCCGATTGTAATTAGTATTTGCTCCTGACAGCCAGCTATCGCTCATCTGCAAACCATCTTTAGTTTCTTTTAAAACAGATGAGCCAAATTTATATTCCACCACAATATAATCAACATTAGGTTTATTGACTTTATAAAGATCATCAATCCCAGTTTGTCCAATTCCCGGAGAACGACCTATTTTCTGAGCACCCGGAGCAAGGCTCGTAATCTTTTCACCCCCAAGTAAATCGCCAACAACACTTTTTTGTGCATTAGTCAGATTACGAAAATCCATTAATGGCTTGCCATCTACAGCAAATACACCGCCTTTTGCCACTAATTGATCAAATTTCGCAGTATTAACTAAAGCCTCCAGCCCTTGCTCTGAAAGCACCACGCCCGCCTTAGCTAAAGCCACACCGCCCTTAGCAACGCCACCTACCCCTGTTGCCACACTCCCCACTTGCCAAATCAAGCTTCCAAGGTCTTTACCAAACTGTTCTGCCTGAACATCACCACCTTGGGTTAGCGCTTGATCCATTCGAGCCATTTTTAAGTTCAGCTCGCCCAAGATGGTTTCACCCAACTGCTGTCTGACTTCTGGGCTAGTAATAATTTGTTTTAATCCATTTAAACCTGCAATTGGATCAGCTAGAAATTGTGCAATGCCCTTTACATCACTCCAACCGGACTCTGCTAAGCCCTTACCAATACCGGTTGCGGTCAGTCCATCCTGCTTTCCGCTTATATATGCCCACTTACCACTTACCTTAATTTCGTCAAGTAAACTCTTTGCCTCTTTTAATTCCTTTAAATACTGAGCATTTTGGCTTGGCGAAAGCCAATTATTCTCCATCTCAATCTGTGCCGCATTATTTGCTGCGACTGCATTACCACCTGTTGCCTCTGCAATCCCCGCAATCAGACTACCCACCAGATTTTTACGTTGCTCTTTCTGAGTATCACTCAGGCTATCTGCTGCCGTAAGGGCGTTGTTGATCACTACGCTGGATGCGGCTCCCACGGCGGCGCTGCTGCAGTTGCTGCTCGTTGCCGCTGCTCCGGCGCAGGATGCGATGGCGTGTAGGGCGGCGCGGACGTTTTGGCTGGTTTGGTTTTCTTCTCCCTTTTGGGTCTGGAAGCTGTCGGCGATGTCTTTGATCTTTTCAGCGCTTATGCTTTGCAGATAGCCAACGGTGGCGTTTTGTAGCAGGCCACTCATGCCTCCAGTGACATTGCCACCCACGGCCACTTGCAGCACGGTCATGGCGCGACCATATTCGCCGCCTGGGGTCCATTTGTCTGCGTCGGCTTTTTGCTCTGTTTGGCGGGCTTGCAGCTGTATCAGATCATCAATACGTGCTTGATCTTTTTGCCCTGCTGGTTTGGCGTTTTCTGCTGTTAATGCTTTGTCGGTGGCCTCTAGCGCTGCCTTGGCTTTATCCGCATCCGCCGCGCGATTGGCCATAAAGCGGCCCGTTTCCTGAACCAGCGCTTTAGCCGCAGCCATTTGCTCTGCCAACTGTTGTTTATTAAAGTTGTTGGCCAGCTTTTGCTGTGCACCATCGGTATCGTGATTCAGGCTGGCGATGGTTTCGGCCGCAGTTTGGCCGGTCAGCGCTTTTTGTTTTGCATCATCCGTCAGGGTGATCTGGCCCTGGCTGATGGCACTCTTGGTGTTGCTGCTGTCACTATCCTGCGCACCGATTACTGATGGTGTGCTTGCACTTACATTGGATTGATCAGCGCTCTTGCTTTCAGATTTTTTGCCTGACGAACTAAAATCAAGCCCGCCACCTAAGCCGATGGCGCTGGTCTCGGCATGGTTGTTGATGTCTTTTTGCGTCAGCGTGCCTGTGCTGAGCTTATTTTTACCCGCATCACTGATGCTGGCAATCACCGCCCCTGTCAGATCGGTATTGTTTTTAACCTTGATATCAAAGCCATCTTTGCCTGCAAAAATGCCACTTTGCTCATTTACCGCGGCATAGTCATTGTGCGTTTTATCATAGGAAGCGCTGGCACTCCCACTCGCACTGCCATAGCCAATGGTGACACTGGCACTGCCCCCCTATTTGCTTATTGTCGAATTGACTAATGTCTTGCAGGCTTCCAATATTTAAATTGCCTTTGATATCTGCAATGACTTGCTGGCCTGTCACCGTTGCGCCGCGCAAGTTGGTATCTCCCCCTGAAATCAGGGTGAGTGTTTTTCCGGCGTTTAATTGGCTGTTCTGCCAAACGACATCGCTTGAGAGTATGAAACATAGCAGGATTTAAGTTTGCTCTGCCCCCAGTTATTTGACCCCAGTTATTCTAATTTAATAATCTATGCCTAATGTTTCCGGCAATTTATTCACGAATACTTTCTTCTCTATTCCTTCGTACTTATCAGATAAATCTTTAATTTTCTCACACAACTCAGACCTGAGGTCATCATTAATCAACTGCAATTCAGATGACAATTTCTCGAGCATATCAACTGCCAAGTCCTCATTTAATAGCTCTTGGTTTGAAAATTCCAAAAATATAGCAACATCAACCAATGCCTTAACTAAATGATCATCCATGACAACATTCCTTACATTACTATTTTTATTTTTAAATAAACAAATCCATATTTATATAATATTTTCACCTCATGTTGCCTTCAAACTACAACCCACTCCAGATCGTTTTCTGAAACTGTTACTACAGCCAAAGCTTCCCCATTGGCATCAACAAACTCGACCTCATACTCCGCCAACCCCTCTAAGGAAAAAACCATCAATATAGTGCCAATAGTTTTAGCAGGGACATCAACGTGAAGTCTAGACTTTGATTGAATCACATCATATTCCAAAAATTTTTCTTTCATTTATTTGCTGGCATCCTTGTAACTAAACGAATAATTCCATCGTTATTTTTTACCCAACCAAATGTAATATTTATTACCCTACCATTACCCCCAACAATTGGAATGACCTGATAAAACTTCACACTATACGGTGCAAATACTGTCTTTACCGCTACCAATATTTATTAACAATTATAATTTATAATCTTCGAATTCTCACGCAAGGAATCTTGATATCTTCGTGGCAATTTCTTGCCAATCAATTCCCTCACATGAATCAACTTTACATCTAATTATTTCACAAATTTCATGAAAATCAAATGACCTAACAATAATCATATGACGCCCCCAAGTTGGTTCCCATACATGTTTACTGACCCACCCCGCGGTACATACGAGCACTTCAAAATTATCGGAACCTGAAGAGTCACTCATACCAATTCGTATTAATAGATTCAAACAAAAACAACTCTTGTCTTCAGGAGTAAACACATCCATATCATACAAGTCACTAGAAATACTTCTCACAATAGGCTTCATTTTATACCTTGTTATTTTGTAACATTTAAATGTTTATTATTTATTATTTATTTTAACATCCTTATCACTAATAACATTTATATTCACAATATTTCAATCTGGAATTACCCGCAACATCGTAATTATTTGATCCGTACTTTCGGACAAATCGAGAGCATGCTGCCCTCCAACAATAAGCCCGCCATAACTTTCATCAACGTAAAACCACTCATCACCAGAGTCATAATGCATGGATGTATAAGGAAGAAAAGAATCCACACGATCTCCCAACCTCATGCCCTCTGGCAATCTACCTTGATATGATAAATCTAAATTTTTCGCATCAAATTTAGAGGATTTTTTAATATCATCAGAATAACAATCAACCAACCAGACTGTCACAGTCAAAACAACCCCATTACTTATTTTTATCGTTAAAGATCGATCATCAATCCCAATTCCATCTTCTTGACCAGCCCCCCCAAATCGTGCATCTGTACTTAGAAAGGAAATATACTCCATATTTTCTTCTTTTCTAAGCACTGGCCCCCCTGGAAAATGAAATAAATCGATCGTTCCAACCACCTTATATTTTTGCAATACCTTGTCCAAGTCCGCAACTTTTGTGCCCAACATAATTCCTGCACACGATTCATACGGGACAATAGGACAATTCCAATTCACATTCATCTCAATTTCTTTTGTCATTTCACTCTCCAATTTTTCCCATACTTATCAAGCGGAATAATAGTCTGTCCATCAGGATTAAAATATACCACTCGCCCTTTATTTTCAGCGGGATCATACTTTTTATAAGTTGTAGGTTCGATTATTTTCCCTATTGATCCATCTTTATAAGTAACTTTATAGTACTGTCCTTTATGTATTGAGTCCTCACTAGCAGGACTAAACTGCACTTTGCTAACTAAAGGATGATTGTCAACTTTAAAAACCTGTGCATTGCCAGAGGTACCCTTTATAGGTGCTTCATCAAGTGTGGCATATCCATCCATTTTATAAGCTTTTTTCAAATCGTTTTTATTTGCTCCCCAAATATTTTCCACCCCCCTTGGAATTCCTTCTTTCTTTGCTAAATCTTGACGAAGTTGAGATGCGGCCCCTATATCAGCCACCCCATCAGATTTATTATATTTTGTTGCTGTACCTGTTGTACTTGGCAATTCTGGCCCTGTCTCACTCTTTGGCGACTTCAAGGAATTATTACTACCACCAAACGCCATTGAAGCAATCGCAGCACGCATAAATTCCTTAGAATTAACCCCCTCGCTTGAAGTCATTAATTTTTCCGACTCTGCACGAGTAACAACAGCAATCCATAAAGAACTCAAATTAAGAGACTCTTGTACTGATAAATCCCCTTTACTTGCCAATGTTTTAAGCTTCGCCAATTCGCCATCAATTTCAGTTCTTGTCACTTTACCCTGAGGCTTAGCCAAAAAATCTGCCGTACTTGTAGCAACTGTTTTAACTCTTGCAGTCGTCCCTTTTAAAAATGTTAACGCATTATTCTCCATCTCAATCTGCGCCGCATTATTCGCCGCAGCTGCATTGCCATCCGTTGCCGCAACAATGCCGGTGATGATAGAGCCCACCAGGTTCTTACGTTTTTCCTTTTCGCTGGCAGTCATCTTATCTGCGGTGGTGTTTTCAATTTCTGATAAGACGTTGTTAATCACGACGCTGGAAGCCGCGCCCACTGCAGCGCTACTGCAATTGCTGGCTGTGACCGCTGCTCCGGCGCAAGAGGCGATGGCGTGCAGGGCGGCGCGGACGTTTTGGCTAGTTTGGTTTTCTTCGCCATCCACTTTCTGGAAGCTGTTGGCTATCTCTTTGATTTTTTCAGCGCCCAAGCTTTGCACGTAAGCCACGGAGGCGTTTTGCACTAGTCCCGTTACGCCGCCGCTAACATTTCCACCCACTGCGGCTTGCAGTGCGGTCATGGCGCGGCCATAGTCTCCGCCGGGCGTCCATTTATTAGCTTCAGTTAGCTTGTCTTTTAAGGCGTTTGTTGCAGTTGGATCGGTGTTTTCTGCCAGCGCCTTTTTCGCCGCATCCGCCTCAGCCGTGCGGTTGGCCATAAAGGTATTGCCTTCTTGCAGGAAGGTTTTGGTGGCGCTGAATAGCTCGTTGATTTTTTCAGGCTTAAAATCGTTGTCTAGTTTTTGCTGCGCGCTATCGGTGTCACGGTTTAGGCTGGCGATGGTTTCGGCGGCAGTTTTGCCGGTCAGCTCTTTTTGCTTGGCTTCGTCGGTGATGGTGATTTTGGCGGTGGCGATGGCGCTTTTGGTGGTGCTTGTGCCATTGTCCCCAGCGCTGAGCGCAACTGGCATGGTGGCCGTCACGCCACTTGGGCCTGCGTCGTAGAGTTTGCTACCAGAAGGGGCGGCCGCCTGATCACCACTTTTGCCATCATCTGGTTTTTTCTCAGTGCCGCCCATGCTAAAGCCACCGCCAATGCCGATGCTGCTGGCGCTGTATTCGGCGTGGTTGTTGATTTCTTTTTGCGTGAGCGTGCCGGTGCTGAGGGTGTTGTCCGCCGATTTGCTGGCGATCACCGCACCATTTAGATCGGTGTTGTTTTTAACCTTAATCTCAAAGCCATCTTTGCCTGCAAATAAGCCGCTTTGCTCTTGCACCGCCGCGTAGTCAGATTTCATCTTGTCCTGACTGATGCTGGCGCTGCCGGATACGCCAACGCCCACCGTCACGCTGGCGCTGACGCTGCTTTGCTTGCTGTCAAATTGGCTGGTGTCTTGGCGGCTAGCGAGTTTTAAATCGCCGCCGACGTCAGCAATGATTTTATTGCCGCTCACAACGGCGCCTTCGATACGGGTGTCATTGCCGGAGTCCAGCTCCAGGGTTTTAGCGGCGTTGATATGGCTGTTTTGCTGGGCGGTGTCTTTGCCGTCGGCATGGCCACGGCTCAGGCTGCCGTTGGCAGTCACATCATAGCTAGCGCCACCTTGGCCAAAGGTAATGGCCACCCCAGCGCCCCAGTTGGAGCTGCTGTTTTTGCTATGCTGCTCGCTCTCGTCCAGCGCCGATTGCAAGTTGATATCGCCATCCGATTTCAGCTTGATATTGCCTTTGGCATTGAGCGTGCTACCGCTATGGCTGATGCTACTGCTTTTGGTAGTGCTTTCGGATTTTGACTCGCCATAAGTAATGCTAACGCTGAGCGATTTAGGATCTGCGGCAGAAAAAATGGGGCCAAGACTTGCAATACAACAAATAGTTTAACTAAATTGTTGTATTGCAAGACGGTATTGGACCCTCGCTTTCTCGCCTTCTGCAGAAACCCGCCTACTTGGCTAATGTGCGGAACAAAGCCATTGAACAAACAAAATGTTAGATGCATGGCTAGGGTAAAAGTTTAAACCAAAATGGCTTACCATCAATTAAGGCATAATCATCTGAAGTTTTTTTGTGCTCGTATATATAGTTTGGAATACTGATATCTCCAATTTTCAAGGGTGCGCCATATCCAAATTCATTACGATAAATAATCATGCACTCTATAGAATCATTCAACTTAAATAAGATTTCTTTAAAGAAATCAGTTAACAATTCATTTTCAGTCCCCTCATCGACACCCTGAATAACATCAGAAACACAAAGGACACTTAATCTCTTTGTGATATATCGAAATTCAATTACAAAATCATCAAAACTAGACTCGGCAACATATCCAGCATAGAGCTGACTCAAAGTAATTGGACACGCAGAAACTCCACATACCATTCGTATTACTTCAAAAAATAACGGTAGCTTTCCTACTTCTTCCAAACGATGAAGATTGGTCGAATCAATAAAACCAACTTTACTCATATTACATAAACCTCACTGATGCGGCCTTAATTACACCATTTGTCTTTATTTCAATAGACTTTTGAATTTCAATACGTTGCTTTACAGTTACTGACTGCCCCCGAATATCGATTACCACACTCTGTTCCATCCCTTTTGGTAAATGTGTTTTTCGATCTAACGCTTGTTGACTAATATTCGCAACTAGATCGGCAGCTCCATTTGGCCTAGATAAATTGTAATTTTTAACTTCAACCGACCAACTGCTCATTCCCCCATCAACCCAATCTGGTTTGACTGACCCCAGCGTATTCGGGGGTACTGGCTTGCCATCTTTAAAGGCTTGTTGCGGTTTTGCATTTGCAGGTAAATCTTTGCCAGTGTCGAGTTCAGACTGCCGATGATAATTTGGATTTGGATTGTCTACTTTCGTTGATTTACCACTTGTTAACGTGTAATAACCACCAGTACTCAACTCAAAAATTGGATGACCATTCGCATCAGAGCTACCCGTTGGTAGATATTTCCCATTTTGCGGCCCCGTAATCATACCATTGTCGTCAATTTTATAACCTTGCGGCAATCTGGACTGAATTGCATCCCTGGAAAAACTGGTGACACTCTTTATCGACCCAAATAGTCCAACTGCAACTACACCAGCCATGGATTGATCAAGTGCAAGCGCTTGTTCATCACTAACAACCTTAACCCATGGAAATACTGACTGCCAACGATGGCGAGCACTATCCGCTTCGCGCTTTTGAATTCCTTTATCGTTTAGAATTTGGTTTGAATCACGATCATTTTTGGAATCCATGCGATTCAACGCATCAAGACACCATTTGGCACTTCCACAGAAATACTGAGGAGACTCCTTGCCAACCTCACCACCTACATCATCAAAATCAGCCTTGGTCATCAAAACCTCATCACCTTTTTGTGCCAACCCGACCTTAGAACGGCATGCCTTTGATGAAGGGTCAGTACAAACTGCCAGTAACTTGCTATGTTGGTCTGATTCTAATGACTCGTACGCTTTAATTACAGGCTCGGCACAAGCTTTAGGATTAGCTGCTTTAACACAAGCAGCTAGCTCCCTTGCAAATTTAATCGTCTGTGTATCAGTTAAATAATTATTCTCCATCTCAATCTGCGCCGCATTATTTGCTGCCGCTGCATTGCCATCCGTGGCCGCAACAATGCCGGTGATGATGGAGCCCACCAGATTCTTACGTTTTTCCTTCTCACTGGCCGTCATCTTATCTGCGTTGGTGTTTTCTATTTCAGACAGAACGTTGTTGATGACTACGCTGGAAGCGGCCCCAACGGCGGCGCTGCTGCAGTTGCTGGCGGAGGCAGCTGCTCCGGCGCAAGAGGCGATGGCGTGTAGGGCGGCGCGGACGTTTTGGCTAGTTTGGTTTTCTTCTCCCTTTTGGGTCTGGAAGCTGTCGGCGATGTCTTTGATCTTTTCAGCGCCGATGCTCTGTAAGTAAGCCACAGAGGCGTTTTGCACTAGTCCCGTTACGCCGCCGCTGACATTACCACCCACTGCGGCTTGCAGTGCGGTCATGGCGCGGCCGTAGTCTCCGCCAGGCGTCCATTTATCTGCTTCGGTTTTAATTGCTGCAAGTTGATTCAGAACGCTCTCACTGGCTCCTTGTTTCTTGGCTTGCTCATACTCTGCTTTCGCCGCATCCGCCTCAGCCGTGCGGTTGGCCATAAAGGTATTGCCTTCTTGCAGGAAGGTTTTGGTGGCGCTGAATAGCTCGTTGATTTTTTCAGGCTTAAAATCATTGGCAAGGTTTTGCTGCGCGCCATCTGTATCGCGGCTCAGGCTGGCGATGGTTTCGGCGGCAGTTTTACCGGTCAGCTCTTTTTGCTTGGCTTCGTCGGTGATGGTGATTTTGGCGGTGGCGATGGCGCTTTTGGTGGTGCTTGTGCCATTGTCCCCAGCGCTGAGCGCAACTGGCATGGTGGCCGTCACGCCACTTGGGCCTGCGTCGTAGAGTTTGCTACCAGAAGGGGCGGCGGTTTGATCGCCAGCTGGGGCTTTGCCATCTTCTGGTTTTTTCTCAGTGCCGCCCATGCTAAAGCCACCGCCAATGCCGATGCTGCTGGCGCTGTATTCGGCGTGGTTGTTGATTTCTTTTTGCGTGAGCGTGCCGGTGCTGAGGCTGTTGTCGTCCGACTTGCTGGCGATCACCGCACCATTTAGATCGGTGTTGTTTTTAACCTTAATCTCAAAGCCATCTTTGCCTGCAAATAAGCCGCTTTGCTCTTGCACCGCCGCGTAGTCAGATTTCATCTTGTCCTGACTGATGCTGGCGCTGCCGGATACGCCAACGCCCACCGTCACGCTGGCGCTGACGCTGCTTTGCTTGCTGTCAAATTGGCTGGTGTCTTGGCGGCTAGCGAGTTTTAAATCGCCGCCGATGTCGGCAATGATTTTGCTGCCGCTCACAACGGCGCCTTCGATGCGGGTGTCGTTGCCGGAGTCCAGCGTCAAGGTTTTACCTGCGTTGATGTGGCTGTTTTGCTGAGCGGTGTCTTTGCCATCGGCATTACCGCGGCTCAGGCTGCCGTTGGCAGTCACACCATAGCTAGCGCCGCCTTGCCCAAAGGTAATCGCAACACCCGCACCCCAGCTGGAGCTACTGTTTTTGCTATGCTGCTCGCTCTCGTCCAGCGCCGATTGCAAGTTGATATCGCCATCCGATTTCAGCTTGATGTTGCCTTTGGCATTGATCTCGCTGCCCAGCACATTCAGTTGGCTGGCTTTATCGCCCACCGCCGAGATTTGAATATCCCCGCCCGCGTTTAAAGTGCTGCCGCTGTGACTGATGCTGCTGGTTTGGGTGACGCTCTCCGATTTTGATTCGCCATAAGTAATACTCACGCTCACCGATTTAGGATCTGCAGCAGCGGCTTTGGCGGCATCAATGCCGTTTTTAGCGGCCAGCGCAGCCGTGCCCACCGATAGTGCTTTTACACGGCTATCTTTGGATTCGCCCGCAGTTTTTGCTGACTCTGCCACGGTTTGTGCTGCTTGCAGCACACTCAGTACCGGCGCACTGAACGCAACGGTAATACCGCTTTGTTTAAAGGTTTGGGTTTCGGTGCTTTGATGGCGATCCTGGCCAGGGTCTACCGTGACTTGCTTGCCTTGGATCACCATATCCCCAGCCAGCGCAGATAGATCGCTGCCAGTGACTTGAACGGCATTGCCCGCCTGAATCGTCAGCTTGCCCTGCTCGCTGCCCACCAAGCTGCGGTTCTGGCTTTGAATACTGCCATCGGCATCGGTATGGGTTTGTTGCTCTTGTTTGCCGTAAGTAAAGCCAAACCCACCACCACTAAAGAGGCCGGATTTGCTTTCTTTTTTATCGTGAATATCCTTACTGCTATTAGTACCTGCGGTGATTTTAACGTCGTTGCCAGCTTGCAATAGCACGTCTTGGGTTGCGGCAATGGCACTGCCGTTGACTTTGATATCCTTGCCTGCCTGCAAATCAATTTTATTGCCAGACAAGCTATTGCCAACCGCCTGAGTGGTTCGGCTGAAATCATACGTTGTCGTGGTTTTGCTAGAGAACCAGCCACGGCTATGGCGGTAAGTTTCTTGCGTATCCGTCTGTGTTAGATCGATCGAGGCGAGCTCGATATCTTTTTTAGCCGCTAAGCTCAGTAGGCCTTTCTCTGCCAGCAGGTCTGCGCCTTCCAGGCTGATATTGCCATCTGGGCCGACGGCTTTAATGCTGAGATTCTGCCCAGCCGTGACGCTGCCGCCCTGTAAGCTTTCTTTACTAAAAGCATGCCGATCGTACTTATCATTACCTGCGCGCTGGTCGTCTCCGGCTAGGCGCTCTTTTACGGCTTCGATCTGTACGCTCGCGCCTTGCAGGGTTAAATCTTGCCCAGCGTGTACATTCGTGCCGACGAGGCTAAGGCGATCGCCCGCCACCACAAGGGCCTTGCCGCCTGCGCTGATGCTGCTGATATTTTGCTGAGTGGATTGCTTATCCAGATAACCCGTGCGCCCACCGGCCCAATCACCATCGGTGGCCAGATGCAGGCTGCTGCTGGTGGCGATGCTTTGGCTATCAATCTTGCCTACGGCTTGCATGCTTAGATCTTGCGCTGCCTGTACGCTGGCGGCTTTAAGCAGCAGATCGCGGCCTGCGCTCAGGCTGATTTCGCCGCCTTGCACAGTCGCTTGCCGGTCTAGATTAGATTGCTTGGCCGTGCCCGCCGCGTTTGTAGTTTCAACCATCGCCAGCGTTTGCAAGACAATATCGCGGCCCGCACTCAGGCTAAGTTTGCTGCCCTCGCCCATGCCCACAATCTGGCCGGATTGATTTTGTAAATCATTATTGGCATGGATAAAGACTTGCTGGCCGCCGATTTGCCCGTGATCATTGAATACATCACGGCCCGCATTCAGCGTGAGTTTGTTGCCCACAATGCTGGAATTGCGGTTCACCAGATCTTCGCTACTGCTTAAATGCACTTCACGCGCAGAGATCACCGCCCCGCCAAGTTGCAAATCACCTTGCTCCAAGCGGCGCAGATACACCTGCGGCACCAGCACATCCTGCTTGCTGCCATCGGCCAAAGTGACGGTTTGCGTGGTCAGCCAAACCAGATCGGTGGTTAATAGCGCCATTTGCTCAGCGCTCAGTGCCACACCAGGGGTCAGCTGATATTGCTTGGCAAAGCTGATCCCCGCATCCATCAACGATTTAAATTCGCTTTCGGTATCACGGTAATCGCTTAAAAAGCGTCGGCCGGTGAGCGCTAAAATCTGATCATTAATCAGCTTTTGCTCAAAAAACCCATCGCCATAGCGCTTTAATTGCTGCGAAGGATCTTTAGCCAGATCCTGGCTAAAGTAATCCGAGCTTAAAAAACTGCGCTGATTGGTAAAACGCGGATCGGTTTCAACTAAATAGCGCTGATTTGGGGCGGTGTGTAGTTTAAATAGGCTGTTATTTGGCGCAATTAAATTAGGCAGCATGGTTAATACCCGCCCCTGCTGGCCTAATTGCGTGCTTTGTACTTTAGGCCCAGCCAGTGCACTGGTTTTCGCCATTTTGGTGTCTTGCGCATCTTTAAGCTGCACTTTGGCCGTGTCGCTCATTTGTGCTTGATCAACCGTAGCCTGTACTTGCTGCTTATCGGCTAAAAGATCAGCACTTTGCCCCGATACTGGCCCCATTGCCGCCAGCTGCTTAGCACTTGGTGCATTGCTTTCTTTAATTAAACCCGTAAGTGTGGCTTTCGCCATTTGCGCCTGCTCTACATCGGATTTAGTCGGTCCTCTAGCGCCACCCAATGTGGCTTGCTCTGCCTGCTGCATTTGCGCCGATGACTGCTGCACCAACGTAGCCGCACTCACCCCACTTAATTGCGCTTGGCTAATATCGGCCATCTGGGCCTGATTTGCCTGCTGCCGAGCCGCATCAGTCACTTGGCCATTTTGCTGCTGGCTGGTAGCAGAGCTAGCCAATTTATCAGCAGCATGTTTACCTGCATCAACTAGGCCCAGCTTGTCTTTTACAACTCCCGCACCAGACACTCCTTCATAAGTCACCGTCATTAAGGGGATAGATACTGTTTGAGGGGGCAAGGTAAGGGCTTGCCAGTTTCCACCATTTACCCCCACCGAGCCTTTTAGCTCTTCGGTGCGAGTACCCTGCTGCTTGCTGACGTTATTGATATTTTTTACATCGCCCAGCAGCAGGCCGCCTGCCACCAAAGCGCTATCTTGGTTATTAATCGCCGAGCCATGCAATGTCATATTGCCACCGGCAATAATTTTGCCGGGCGCAGATTTTTCTACCGTGCTTTGGGTGATGGTTTTGGAGTCGAAGCGGTATGTATTCCAGCTACCATAAGTGCGGGAATCGAGATCGTTGTTGAATGCCATTAAACGATTAAACAACTCTCCTTGATTCCGGCTTTTAACATCAATCAAACCAAACTTCGCCCAAATTGGGCTTGAATCATCATATTTTAATTGTTCTACAGGGCGGCTACTACCACCACTCCCAGCAGAGCCCCCTCCTCCAGTCTGAGCAGGAACATAATAAGGCAATGCATATCCTGTATGCCCAAATACCAATTCAGGATAAACCAAGCTAGACTTTACTAAGCCCTGCCTGCCCGTATAGTAATCATACTGCCCTGTTCTATATCTCTCCTGCTCCCTATACTTAAATTCCCCTGCATCATAGCGTTGCCCAGTCCCATCAAAAAACTCAATTTGATTAAGCGCCACTTTCTCAGTCGTCGTCTTTTGCTTTATGTCCAAATAAATATTTTTATTCTCAACCGTATTAGCTGAAATCAATAAATTATTAGCAATATCAATCCGGCTGGATTCATTATTCAACACACTCATCTGGCCCTGAGCATTGCCTACGGCATCCAATCCACCCGCGATAGCTGCATTGCCCAAGCTAAAAATCAGCGCACCATCCTGATTACCCGTGGTATTTAAATTATTCAGCGTTCCAGCGCCCAGTTGTAAATCTGCCCTTGCAGCAATTACTCCTGTATCGCGGTTATTAATGGTTTGTGAACCAATAGATAGCTTATCGCCATAAATACGGCTGGTGTTATTGATTGTGCCTGCATCAATACGCACAGCAGAGCCATCAATTAGGCCATCACCGTGATTATCCAGCTGGCCACTGACATTAATGCGGGTAGATTCTAAGCTACTGATTTCGCCACGGTTATCTAAGTTGCTTGCCGTGATCGTCGTTTGATGATCGCTAATTAACTTACCCTGATTCAACAAATGAGCACTGCTTAATGCCAGATCTCCCTTCGCTTGCAATACACCCTGATGAATATAATCACCATTAATCGTCAATGATAAATCAGTACCTACTGCAATACTGCCTTCCAGATTATCAAGACTATTGCTATTGATATTTGCGCCTGCACTGGTTTCTACAACGCCTTTGCCATTATTAAATTGCGTAACAGCCAATACCATATTAGCGGCATCAATCCGGCCATTTTTATTATCTAAGGCAGAAGCCTTAATTGTTGCCTTACCGCCAATATTTAACTTTCCTTGGTTAGCAAACACCCCAGATAACACAATATCAGCATCACCCAAAGCTGTTAAAGCGCCTTGAGTATTATTCAGGCTTTGTGCCTTAATATTCAGTGCCGATTTACTTTCTAGCAAACCTGATGAATTATTAAAGTCTCCGCTCAGATTGATATTCTGGCTTTGGCCGCTAAATATATAACCTGCGGTATTCACTAGGCTGGCGGCATCCAATTGCAGATTACCACCGGCAATCAGCCCTTGCTTACCACGCAAATCGGATTGATCAAAATGACTCTGGGTATTGATAAAATCATGGCCCTGAGTATTTATATTTATATTTGATCCAGCCTGAATCAGCCCGCTTTGATTTAATACGCGGCCAGTGTTTGCGCTAATGCTCTCCACCGCAATGATCTGGCCCTGGCTATTATCCAAATCTGCCATATTGAGCTGAATATTTTTTGCCGCCAATATGCCAGTCTGGCTATTGTTCACCGTACCGGTCTGTATTTTTAATATGCCTGCATCGGCTTGAATCTTGCCATGCTGATTGTTTAAATCATGGCTGCTTAAATCAACATCACCTGTGGTAGATGCAATTACACCGCCGCTATTTAATAGGCCATGCGCAATCAGCGTCAGTTGGTCTTTAGCAAGGATGCGGCCATTACTGTTATCCAGAGCAGCACTGCTTACATTGAGCGAGCCATTTTTAGCCAATAGCGATCCGCCTGTATTACTCAGCGCATGGCCTTGGGTATTGATCGCTAATGATGCTTCACTACTGATCTCGCCCCCATCATTTTTAATGGTTTGAGACATAAGCTCAGTGCCTGCTGCACTACTAATTAGCCCGCTTTGATTATTTAAATCAGCGCTCGTGATTGCAGTTTGGCCTGCGGTGCTGGCGATTTTGCCTTGGCTATTATTGAGTGCGCCCGTTTGCAGATTCAGGGCTTGCCCTGCCAACACGCTGCCGCCTTGATTGCTCAGGCTTTGGCTGCTGACATCCAACTGCTGCTGGCTTTGAATACTGCCCTTGCTGTTATCAAGACCATTTTTAGCTTTTAACTCCAGCGCTGCGGCTTGAATCTGGCCGGATTGATTGCTTAAATCATCGGCATTAATCGTCAACGCGGCTTGGCTTTGTAGCTGGCCGGATTGGTTATTAATATGGCTGGCATTCAGCGTTTGCGCGGCTTTGCTGTAAATCTGCCCGCTGCTATTGTCCAGCTCGCCCGTGTTTACCGTGAGCGTGCCGCCAGAGATTAAACCACCGTCTGCTGCACTATGGGTGTTTTGGAGTTTTGCTACATCTAGCTGGGCGGCTTTGCCTGCTTGAATCAAGCCTGCATCGCTGATGAAATTGCCCGCGTTAATCTTTAGCGCGTCTTGCGCAATCAGCTGGCCGCGGCTGTTATCAATATTGGCCGCGTTCAAGCCAATATTTTGCCCAGCAAGTAAGCCGTGGTTATCTAGCTGCCCACTCTGAATATCCAGCGCCAGCTTGGCTTGCAGCTTGCCGGTGTTGCTTAAAGTTTGGCCGTGGGTGTCGACGCTGGCATTGCCCTCTACCGAGGCTATCGTGCCGCTGCTGCTTAATGCTTGGCTACTGATGTGCAAATCTTGCTGCGCCAAAATACGGCCATCGGCGTTATCTAATGCGCCACTTGCCAGCTGCATTTTGCCGTTAGCTAACACAGCACCGCCGTTGCTAAATGCTTGGCCGTGCGTGTCGATAGCTAGATCCGCTGCGCTGTTGATTTCACCGGCTTTATTGCTCAGCGCTTGGCTGCTGATTTGTGTGCCAGTAGCGCTGCTGATTAAACCTGCATCGTTGTTTAATGCAGCGCTGGTCAGATTGGTTTGGCCTGCGGTGCTGGCGATTTTACCTTGGCTGTTATCCAGTGCACCTGTTTGCAGGCTTACATTTTTCCCAGCCAATAAGCTGCCGCCTTGATTACTCAAGCTTTGGCTACTGATATCCAGCTGCTGCTGGCTTTGGATGCTGCCCTTGCTGTTGTCGATATTATTTTTTGCAGTAAGTATCAGTGCTGCGGCCTGAACTTGGCCGGATTGATTACTTAAGTCATCAGCGTTAATCGTCAACGCGGCTTGGCTTTGTAGCTGGCCAGACTGGTTGTTAATATGACTGGCATTCAGCGTTTGCGCGGCTTTGCTGTAAATCTGCCCGCTGCTATTGTCCAGCTCGCCAGTGTTTACTGTAAGCGTGCCGCCAGAGATTAAGCCACCGTCTGCTGCGCTATGGGTGTTCTGGAGTTTTGCTACATCTAGCTGGGCGGCCTTGCCCGCTTGGATCAGGCCTGCATCGCTGATCAGCAAACCCGCGTTAATCTTTAGCGCATCTTGCGCAATTAGCTGGCCTCGGCTGTTATCAATATTAGCCGCATTCAAGCCAATATTTTGCCCAGCAACTAGGCCGTGGTTATCCAACTGGCCGCTCTGAATATCTAGCGCCAGCTTGGCTTGCAGCTTGCCTGTGTTATTTAAAGCTTGGCCGTGAGTATCAATACTCGCATTGCCTTCTACCGAGGCTATCGTACCGCTGCTGCTTAATGCTTGGCTGCGGATGTGTAAATCTTGCTGCGCCAAAATACGGCCATCGGCGTTATCTAATGCGCCGCTTGCTAGCTGCATTTTGCCGTTAGCTAACACAGCACCGCCGTTGCTAAATACTTGGCCGTGCGTGTCGATATTTAGATCGGCAGCGCTATTGATTTCACCGGCTTTATTGCTCAGCGCTTGGCTGCTGATTTGTGTGCCAGTGGCGCTACTGATTAAGCCTGCATCGTTATTTAAAGCGGCACTACTCAGGTTAGTTTGGCCTGCGGTGCTGGCGATCTTGCCTTGGCTATTATTGAGTGCGCCCGTTTGCAGATTCAGGGTTTGCCCTGCCAGCAAGCTGCCGCCCTGATTGCTCAGGCTTTGGCTGCTGATGTCCAACTGCTGCTGGCTTTGAATACTGCCCTTGCTGTTATCAAGGCCATTATTTGTTTTGATGGTTAGCGCTGCGGCCTGAACTTGGCCGGATTGATTGCTTAAATCATCGGCATTAATCGTCAACGCAGCTTGGCTTTGTAGCTGGCCGGATTGGTTATTAATATGGCTGGCATTCAGCGTTTGCGCTGCTTTGCTGTAGATCTGCCCGCTGCTGTTATCCAAAGCAATCGCATTAACATTCAAAGCGCCACCTACATTCACACCGCCGTCTTTTGTGCTGTGCGTGTTTTGTAACTTGCCAACATCCAGCTGAGCGTTGCCGCCCGCCTGAATCAAGCCTGCATCGCTAATTAAATCTCCCGTCTTAATGCTAAGTGCACCTTGCGCAATCAATTGGCCTTGGCTGTTATCAATATGCCGGCTATTAATCGCCAATATTTGACCTGCCAGCAGGCCGTGGTTATCCAGCTTGCCACTGTCCAATTCTAAAGCTTGTTTGGCTTGCAACTTACCATCTTGATTACTCAAAGACTGGTCGTGGGTATCAATGCGCATGGCGCCTTCTACCGATGCAATCGTGCCTTGGGTATTGCTGATCTCTTGGCTATTAAGCTGCAGGTTTTGCTGTGCAAGAATACGGCCCTGTGCATTATCCAGAGCGGCGATATCTAGCTGCATCTTGCCTTGCGCTAGGATGCTGCCTGCAGTGTTGTTCAGTGCCTGCCCGTGGGTATCAACACTCAGATTGGCGGCGCTGCTGATTTCTCCGCCCTTATTACTCATGGCTTGGCTGCTGATGCTCGTGCCTGTAGCGCTGCTAATCAGCCCATTATCATTACTCAGCGCGGCGGTATTGAGGGCGACTTTGCCTGCTGTACTGGCAATCTTCCCTTGTGTGTTATCAAACACCTCAGCATTTAAAGTTAAATCCTGCCCAGATAAAACACTGCCGCCCTGATTGAGCAGCTGCTGGCTTTCAATTTGCAGCGTCTGCATGCCTTGCAGAGTGCCCTTACGATTATCCAGTTGCGTGGGTGTTTTAATGACCAGTGTTGCCGCTTGAATATGGCCGGCCTGGTTATCAATTTTTTGTGCATGCAGCGTCAAAGCAGACTGGCTTTGTAACTGCCCATCTTGATTACTAAGCTGCTGTACATTAATCGTTTGTGCCAAGCTGCTATGAATAAGGCCGCTATGGTTGTCTAAATTATCCGCATTCACAGTAAGCATGCCACCGACAATCACGCCACCTTCATTACCACTATGTGTATTGGCAAGCATTTGCACATCCAGCTGCGCATTGCCGCCAGATTGAATCAGCCCCGCATCGCTAATCAGCGCGCCGGTCTGCACTTTAAGCGTGTCTTGTGCAATCAACTGGCCTTGGCTGTTATCGGTATTGCTGCTGCTTATCGCTAGGGTTTGCCCAGCCACTACGCCGTGGTTGTCCAACTGGCCACTTTGAATGTCTAAAGCAAGCTTTGCTTGTAGTTTACCGTCCTGATTACTCAGGCTTTGGCCGTGGGTGTCGATATTCAGCGCAGCGTCTACCGAGGCAATCGTACCCTGAGTATTGCTCAGCGCTTGGCTATTCAGTTGGATATTTTGCTGAGCCAGCATGCGGCCTTGGGCGTTGTCGATGACTCCCGCGTCCAGCGTCATCTTGCCTTGGGCCAGAATTGCTCCGCCAATATTGCTCAGCTTCTGGCCATGCGTAGCAAGGTTTAAATCTGCAGCGCTACTGATTTCGCCCGCTTGGTTACTCAGTGATTGGCTGCTAATGATTGTGCCGGTGGCGCTGCTGATCAGGCCTTTATTGTTGATCAGCGCCGCGGATTGGATATCCGTTTTACCCGCCGTGCTGGCGATCTTGCCTTGGCTATTGTCTAAAGCGCCAGTGTGTAGCTGCAACTGCTGCCCAGCCAGCAAGCTGCCGCCGAGGTTTGTCAGGCTTTGGCTGTGAAGATCAAGCTGCTGTTGGCTTTGAATCAAGCCTTTGCTATTGTCCAACGCAGCGTGTACCTGTACTACTAAATCCGCCGCTTGAATCCGCCCGCCTTGGTTATTGATTGCATCGGCTTGAATATCCAACGCCAACTGGCTTTGCAGCTGGCCATCGATATTACTCAACTGCCCCACATGCAGCGTCTGTGCTTGATTGCTGTGAATTAAGCCTTGGCCATTGTCTAATTCGCTGGCATTAATAGCCAGCTTGCCACCGACAATAACCCCGCCCTCTTTTGTGCTGTGAGTATTGCTCAGCTTGCTCACATCCAGCTGCGCACTGCCACCAGACTGAATCAGCCCCGCATCGCTAATCAGCGCGCCGGTCTGCACCTTAAGCGTGTCTTGTGCAATCAACTGGCCGTGGCTGTTATCGGCATTGCTGCTGCTTATCGCTAGGGTTTGCCCAGCCATTACGCCGTGGTTGTCCAACTGTCCACTTTGAATGTCTAAAGCAAGCTTTGCTTGTAGTTTACCGTCCTGATTACTCAGGCTTTGGCCGTGGGTGTCAATATTCAGCGCAGCGTCTACCGAGGCAATCGTGCCCTGAGTATTGCTCAGCGCTTGGCTATTCAGTTGGATATTTTGCTGCGCCAGCATGCGGCCTTGGGCGTTGTCGATGACTCCCGCGTCCAGCGTCATCTTGCCTTGGGCCAGAATGGCTCCACTGATATTGCTCAGCTTTTGGCCATGCGTAGCAAGGTTTAAATCTGCAGCGCTACTGATTTCGCCCGCTTGGTTACTCAGTGAGTGGCTACTAATGATTGTGCCGGTGGCGCTGCTGATCAGGCCTTTATTGTTGATCAGCGCAGCGGATTGGATATCCGTTTTACCCGCCGTGCTGGCGATCTTGCCTTGGCTATTGTCTAAAGCGCCGGTAATGAGCTGAACATTCTGTCCTGCCAATAAACTGCCGCTTTGATTGCTCAGTGTTTGGCTAATTACATCTAACTGCTGCTGGCTTTGAATGAAGCCCCCATTATTATTCAGCACACCCGCCGATGTTAACGCAACTTCCAGCGCCTGCAGATGGCCGCTGTTCTCAATTTTACCGGCATTTAACACCAGTTTTTTCTCACTCAGCCAATCCCCACCCGCAATACTGGCCGAATCAATAATTTGGGCTGTCAGCACGCCTTTACTTACTATTTTTGCCTGTGAGGTTTTTAAATGCTGGGCCGATAGGTTTAACTCACCCTGGCTAATTATTTGCCCCTGATCAATTAAAACATCCCCAGCATTTATATTAATAGCGGTATTACTTTGCCACTGACTGGCAATGCTGGCTAGCTCGCCGACAACAGCTATATCCAATACTGCTTGGCTATTTATTATCGCTCGTTCTGCTTTAAATGATGTGGCTTTTAATTGAGACCCAATGGCACTCATCAATTGCGTATCAGCCAGGTTTATTTGACCTGCATTTAAATTAAGCTTGCCCTGAGCCTGCCACACCCCACCTTGATCAGACCATTGCCCCGCATTAAAGTTAATGTTGGCTGCGCTATATAGTGAGCCACTATTTATTGCATCTTTTTCAACATCAAGATTTAGTAGCCCATTGCCCTGTTGAATAATTAAGCCGGTATTATTTAAACTGACAGCATGGAGTTTTAAATCACCACTACCAATAGCGCTAAGCGTACCTAATTGATTAAGCTTGCCTGCCGCCTCTATCGTCATGCCCGCTTCGCTCTGGGTTTGCCCAGTTAAACTCATCCCGTCGCTACTTTTAATGGATAAATTTTGCTTAGCGTAGCTGTCTTTAAGCGTGATCTCACCCTGACTACTTAGCTGTAGATTCCCAGCAAGGGCAGCAATTCGCCCTGTGCTATTGACGCCAAGGCCTTGCTCAGTGGCAAGCAAATAAACCTGATTAGCATACATACCGCCCAGGCTTTTAATATCAACCGCAAAGCGCGGCACTCCACCTGTGCCTGCAAGCCCATTCGTTTGCAATGTGCCATAAAGAATTTGATTTGCACCGGTAATGCTATTGAGGTTTTGTGCCCAAACTTCTCCCTCTAATACCAAACCGCGCGCCAGTAAATCGAGCTGGCTTAGCTGGCTACCATTTAGCCCAGATTGACCAATCGTTAATACCCCTTGGCTAACATTCAGGGCATGCAGACGGCCTTGCTCAAACTGTGGCGTACCGGTAGTGAGCGTCACCCGATTAGTGTTGATAAATCCACACGCATCACAAAGCAAGCCATTCGGATTAGCAATAACAATATCGGCTCGCCGCCCTGCTACTTCCATCGTACCGCGTAATTGCGAGGCATTTGTGCCAACCACTTCATTTAGAATAATCCGCGCGGGCGTAATCCCCAACTGTGGATTAGCCGTAATCCAGCCACCTAATTGCGTTTGAACATTGCTATTGCTGTTATTTAAAATAAGACCATTTTTATTAACATTAAATTCTTTAAACTGATTGTGTGAAACACCGCCAACAGAAGGTGGTGCAATATGCACAATCGGCACGCCATTGGCTGCCGCATCCAGAATAGGCCGCACACCGGCAGGGCCAGCGGCTGTTATTGGTAAATCTTGAGCCTGCACTTGCCCCATCAGTGCCATAGCTAAAGCCAAACTCGTACGCCAACCTTTAAGTTATCCTCTGCTTTGCATAAGCGGCACTGAAACATTGCCCGCCCCACCTTCACCACTGGCACATTTCCCCTGACGGTGAGATGTTTCAGCAACAGCCATTAATAAACCACGGTGAGCATTAAAAACAAGGCGGTAACGATTTTGGTTCATAGCGTTAGACTCAAAATTAAAATACTTTAGACGCGCCACTTCGGCCAATAGGCGTGGCACAGGCAAGCCCGTTACTCACAGGCTTGAGATCAAAAAGCGGGAATTAAAACGACAAGGTGACGGAGCCGTACCACACATATGGGTCGGCATTCATCCCTTCTGGCTGATGTAAGGGTGAAGCTGCGCTTAAATCAAACTGCGCTTTTTTCCATTGCCCACGTAAGCCTAAAACAGTGCCAGCCAATTTATGCCCAGTCAGCATTGCATCACTTGGCCCCCATACTCGGCCATAATCTAGGCCGCAATACGCTTGTAAACCCAAGCCTTCTGGCATAGGCAGTGAGGCGCTCAGCTCATTACGCAAGTAATAGCCGTTTTCTGCCATGAGTACGGTGTCCCCATCAAAACCGCGCACGCTGCTACGCCCGCCGATGCTGATGTGCTCATTATTCAGTGTGGTGTCTGGGGTAGATTGCCCGTGCAAATTAAAGTTGTATTGCATTGACTGGGCAGCCATTTGAAAGGGTAAAGCCACGCCTAAATCGAATGTGGTGATGCTTGGGCGTAGCGTTAAGCCATTGGCCATTTCTGCAGGGTAATCATCTTCTGCCTCATACCAGCCACGGCCACTTTTATAATTTAAAGCTAAATCAAAGCTAACGGCCCCCATAAGCTGGCGATAATTCATACCAAACTCTTGCTGCGTTGTACGCCTGCGTTGCACGATTAATTCCACGTCATCCAAATAGCTATTTGAACGGCGTGAACTCAGTGCTGTTGAGATAGAAAACCGCGCTGAGCTGGTGCGGAGCAGCTGATATTGCCAACGCAAATCAGCACTTTCACTTTCACCACTGGATAAGAAGCGCGTTGTTGTCCCCGCTACCCATTGTGCAAATTTGCTACTACTGTATGTGCTAGAAAACGTATGGTTGCCCCAAGGAATACTGTAGCTCGCCGAGACAGACTGGCTTTGATGATCGTTATCTGGATTTTCAGCATTGCTATTGAGTGATAGATTCAAAATATCATTCAGACCCAGCGCATTATCAAAAGCCAAATAGCCAGAGAACTGTGTACGCCCCAATGAAGCCGAGCCGCTATTATCTAGCGTTAAGCCACCTCGCAAGCGCTGCAGCAAATCCCCACTTTGGCGATCAATAAAAACCACACTAGTATCTGGCTCTGAGCCTGGCTCCAAGCGAGTCACAATATGCTGACTAGGCAAACGATTCATTTGCTCTACGCCCTGCTCCAGATCATGCACATTCAGCACATCACCCGCACTCATCACCGGCCAGCTTGGAAACGCATTCACCCAAGTGCCCCAGCGCGTATCTTCTTTACCCCCATCCTGCATTTGCACTCCCGCTATTCGCCCAAGATGCAGTTGCAAATTTAACTCCCCACCCCCCATATTTTGCGGAGGAACCACCACGCGTGATGTTGCCAAGCCTAAACGAAGCAGCTCGGCATCTGCCGCAGCGGCAATCTGGCTTAAACCATTCACGCCTGCACACTGCCCCGTAAAAACACTAAAAACCTGCTGATTAAGGGCCTGCAACAACCACTCGGGCAAAGGCTGCCGTGCAGCAGGAGCAAAAACATGAATCTTCTTCAGCACAAAGCAAGGCTGCTCAGCTGGTAAAACAGCAGATAAGGTAGGCAGCGTTGTTGCTTTTAATTCATCTGCACTGGGTTTAAGTGTCTGGTTAAGATCGCGAATTCTGTCTTCTTGACGGCGCAGAGCATCCTGAACACTCTGGCCTGCAGGTTGCTGCGAAAGGTTATCGGCAAGAATAAATGGGGAAAATAAACTAGCAGACAAGCATAAAACACGGGTAAAGGGGAGCATAAGAGACACTAGTAGGTTATTTTAAACACATGCTTAGCAATAATTTAGTACGTAAGCATAATTAATCAATGATATTCCAACCTTGCTAGTGCAGTAAACGAACTCACATAAAAAACAACAAAAACAACAAAAACACAGAAAATAATATTTACACGTCAAATAGAGTTGCAAATTACACAACCATTAAAAACACCCCAAAACTAGCAAAATTAGCATAAGCAACTGACTCTAAAAGAAGTTCACACTTTTAGCGGGTAACACACAGCTAGTTGCAAATAAAAATACTGACGCACATATTTCACCCTATAATATTCAACCTGAAAACAGCTTACAATTAAATTGGCCCATCATCTCTCCAGCGATTCTTTTATGAAAAAAATACAGACAAAATGGCTCGTAGCGGTTGCTTTGGGGGGGCTGACGGTGGCGGGGGCTTTTTGGGCTTTGAAGCCGGCGACAGAAATCCCTCCCAAGCTGGATACGCCGATTATTGCCCTACCCGCAGGGCTGGCAGTACCGGACTTGGTGGTGGCGACGCCAAATTTAGCTGCATTGCCGGCCGCGCTGCTGAAAGTGCCGTTCTTTAAGCAGGTATTTACCGAAGATGCGGTGGATTATTACGAGCACCACCCAGATAAGCTGGGGCTGGAAGGCGCCTTGCGGCGAATTGCTTTTGAGCATGAGCTTAATCTGCAAGATCATTTTATCCATGCGCTTTTATCTGAGCCCGCCGAAATGGCGATGTGGAAAAGCGATGATGGCCGCCCAGGACACTGGGTGCTGCGTATCGAAAAAAACAATTTTGCCAGCCTACTGAGCTGGATTGCCAAGGCCGCGCTAAGCGACACACAGCTAAGCGTGGATGGCAGCATCAATAAGATTCCACTGTATAAGCTGCAATTTGGTGGCGACGATGCGCTGTGGTTTTTTAGCCAGAATAATAAGCTGGTGGTGCTTTCCGACAAAAGCTGGCTGGAGGGCAAACAAGCGGCGGCTTGGACCAAGCTGCTGGTTAAACTCGCTAGCGACACCCCCAATCCTTTACTGCAACATTACGGCGTACAAGCTGCCAGTAGTGGCCATGCCGTAGTGGCGAATATGCGCTACCTGTCTTTTGGCTATCAAAGCCTCTTTGGAAATGTAAAAGCAGTGCGTATGGATATCGCTGCGGCCGATAAGCAAACCGGCTGGTTCAGCCATATTTTACTTAATCAGCAAACCCGCTGGGACGGCATGCCCTTGTGGCAATCCGCCCCAGATGGCGCTGCGCTTTGCCTTTCTGCCCCTGTAGACTGGAAAACGCTCGCTCCTGTCAGCAAAAAAGCCAACATCCCCGCCGATTGGCTGGCGCAGCTAGAGCCTGCGGCAGGTGTGTGCTGGTATCCAGATTCATCGCTATACAGCCCCTTACTGCTGGCGCAAACCAAAAAACCAGAGCAATTTGCCAAGCATGCACCGCAGCTATTCGATTGGCTGATTGGGGCCAGCGAAGCGGGATTGCGTGATGAGGAACACGCTCGCCTGCCGGTCAGAAAAAGCAAGAAGGATGGTGGCTTGCTGCTGCAACGCGCCGTTAGCGCCAATGATGGCAACCTAAGCAAAGACGCCAAGGACGCCGCGCCTGGCGCAGATAAAATCACGTCTGGCCGCTACTTTGATGTCAGCATGGCGCAATCTGGCGCATCGATTGTATTCTCTCCCGATCGCAAGCTCGTCACCACCGCGATGGATGTACAGAAGAAGCGCTACGCCGCACTGGCAGACCGGATGGAAGGCCCAAAGCAAGGCTATATCGCCCCCGAAGCGCTTTCGCAGCTACTCCAAAAAGCCACGATGGCCACCCTACCCGGCGAATCTCAACCACTCATGCAAAGCGCGGCGGTAACTTACCTGCTGCCACATATCAAGGCCATCGCCGAGTTCCCTGACACCGGCTTGCAGCTCAGCCCCAGCAGCGACCAGCGCAAGGATCAGCACTGGGAAAGACTAGAATGGCGTAAGCCTAAGTGATGAATTAATGTCGCATAGCAAAACCAAAGTCTTGAATCACAGAGAACGCACGATCCATACCCCACACAGGCCCAATATTGAGTCAGTTTTTAAGCGCCCTTCTGCTGCTCTGCCTTAGCGCAATCAGCCAAGCCGCCGAGCTAAATACCGCGCAAACACAGGCGTTCAGGGGCTGGTTTGTGCGGATTATCAATGAGCAGCTACGCCAAGGCCCTAACCCGCGCTGGATGCATAGGGATTGTGCTGGGCTGGTGCGCTTTGCCGTGGCAGAGGCTTTGCAAAAACATGATGCAGCATGGTTGCAAAGCAATGGCATTAGCCGTGCAGGCCTGCCGCCGGAGGTGGATTTAGCGCCAGAGCGCCGTGAAGCGATGCGGCATAACTGGAAGCTGGCCGATGGCAAGCAAGCGGCCTATGTAGCCGCGTTTGGCCTGGTGCAAAACAACGCCCGCCTGATCGGCAAGGATATTAATCAGGCTGAGCCTGGTGATTTACTGTTTTTTGACCAAGGCGACGACCAGCATTTGATGGTCTGGACAGGTCGTTATATTGCCTATCACACCGGTACGGTTAGCCCCAAAGATACGGGGCTAAGAGCCGTAAGAATCGATCAATTAATGCAATGGAAAGACACGCGATGGCAGCCACGCACAGACAATCCCAATTTTATCGGTATCTATCGCTTGGCTTTCTTGCCCTCTGGCTATTAATCAGCCAGAGCTTTGCCGCCGATTACGCCGTAAAAGGCAGCACCTTTTATCTGCTTTCTGACAGCGGCTTTGCCAGCACAGAAACCGCTACCGTGCGCCTAGAGGCCAGCACTTACGACGCCCAAAATTACGGCGGCGTGGATATTCTGGTTTATCACGTACCCAAGCCGCTGGATTTTTTAAAGCAACAGAAAGACCCGCATAAGCTGAACTTAAAAGGCAACTATCAGGGCGAAGGCGCGGCCAATGCGCTGCGCTATCTGTGGGACCAATGGTATGCACGCTCGCGCTTGGCTTGGCAGCGGGTTTTTTCTGCGCCCGCTCGTGGTGCAGTCACCCATATTGCACCCGTACTAAAAACCCCGCCGCCCACCACCACCCGCTATACCGCAGCCCGCCAGTACCAACCCTTAAAAGGCTTTGAGCTGGTGGATGAGTTTCGCTACCCGCTACAAAACGCCAAGCCCGAAGCCCCCAATGCAAGACTAGAAGGCAGCAGCAGCGAGCGCGGTGTGACACCTGGTAATGTGCGAGTGCCACTGGGCAAACTCAAACCGGGCCTTTATATTGTGGAAGGCTATATGGGCAGCTACCGCGCTGCCACCTTACTGTTCGTGGCCGATACCGCGCTTTTTACCAAGGTTTCCGCCGAACAAATGCTGGCATGGACGGCACACAAACAAACGGGGGCCGCCGTCGCAGATAGCGAGCTGGTCTGGAGCGATGGCAACGGCAGCTTAAAATCGGGTGATAGCGATAAAGAAGGCATCGCCATTTTCAAGAAAACCTCGCCCGAGCAAAGCTACGTTTACGGCATCGACCCACAGGGTGGCGCCATGATCTCGGAAAGCTTTTATTACCCTGCCGAGGTCAACAACAGCAAACTGTATATCTCCACCGACCGCCCCCTCTACCGCCCTGGCGACACGGTGAATATTGCGTTAGTTGGCAGGGAATTCACCAGCGCCCGCGAGCATAGCCACCTTAAAAGCGAAACCGTGCAGCTGATGCTGCGCGATCCGGCGGGCACCGAGCTATCCCGCCAAGAAATTAAAATCAGCGCCGACGGGGCCACCACCCACTTTACCCTGCCCGATAATGCCGTGGCAGGCGGCTATGATTTGCGGCTGGTTTATCAAAACACGCCTTACGCCGCGCCGTTTCGCGTGGCCGAATATACCAAGCCACATTACGACATCAGCATTGATTTAGACAAAGCAGCACTCAAAACCGGCGAAGAAGTCAGCGGCAAAGTCAGCATGCGCTACCCCGACGGCCGCCCCGTGGCCGGTGCATCGGTAGAGCTGGTGCTACGCAGCCAGCGCGTTTCCATGGTGAATGACGAAGTGCAATACCAAGGCTTGTTTCCACTTAAGCTAAGACAAGACACGCTTAAGCTGGATGCCAGCGGTAATGCGCGTTTTAGCCTACCCGCCGCCACCGATCCTAGCCGCTATGTCTTGCGGGTGATTGGCAGCCAATCTGGCGCTTACCCCGTCACCGCCAGCCGCGAAGTGCTGATCGACAGCGCCGCCAGCCGCTACCGCCTTAGCCCTGATACGCAATTTGCCTCAGCAGGCGAAACCGCCCGCTTTAAAATCATCAGCGATTGGCCAGGCAGCAACAAACCCGCCAGCTGGAGCGCCCAGCGCTTAGAAGACCGCAGCAGCCAAACGGGCAAGGTGGCGAGCGCAGAGCTGGCGATTCAGTTTAAGCAGGCAGGTAATTATCAGATTCGCCTGCTCGACGCCACTGGCAAAGAGCTAGGACAAACGCCTTTTATTGTCAGTGGCAAGGGCTTAAATGTCGCGCCTGGCTCGATCTCGCTATTGTTTGATAAAGAAAACTATCAGCTTGGCGAAACCGCATCAGGCATGCTGACTTTCCCAGAAGACGTCAGCGATGCGCTACTCACCCTTGAGCTAGAAAACGTGCAGGAGCAAGCTACGCTGGCCAAGGGCGCTAGCTGGCTTAAGCTGGCTAAAATCAGCGCCCGCCAGTGGAAAATCAGCCTGCCGATAGAAAAAGATTACCGCCCAAATATGACCTTCTCGGTGCTGTACGTAAAGCACGGCAGTCATAGCTTTCAGAACCGTGGCTTAGCGGTGATTCAGTCCAAGATTGATGTCAGCATCAAGGCGGATAAAAAAGAATACCAACCTGGCGATCTGGTGACCTTGGAGCTAAGCAGCGCGGTGGCGGGCAAAGGCGCAAGCGCGCAGCTTAGCCTTGGTGTGGTCGATGAAATGGTTTATCTCTTACAGCCCGAAATCACCCCAGATATCTACGACTTTTTCTACCACGCCCGCCGCAATGCCGTGCGCACCAGTGCCAGCTTAAATTTCTATGGCTACGATATGGCTTGGTCGCCACGCGCCGCTGGCAGCGACGAAATGCGCTACAGCTCCCGCTCGCAAAAAATGCTGGTGCGCCCACGCCGCGACAATATGGATACCGCTTACTGGAATGGCGCACTTAAAACCGACGCCAATGGCAAACTCAAAATCCAGTTCCGCATGCCCGATGCGCTTAGCCGCTGGCGCATCACCGCCCGCGCCATCGATAACGACGGCATCGTTGGTCAAAAAACTCACTATATCAACTCGAATAAAGCCGCCTATGTGCAATGGGCAGCGGCCAGAATCTTCCGCGAGGGCGACACTCCAAGCTTACAAGTAGCCATCACTCAGCAAGCAGAAAAAGCGCAGTATCAACTGGTGGTGCGCGCGGGCAATGCCACGCAAAAAGAGCAGACGCTCAATCTTGCCAAAGGCACAAACTATGTAGCGATTGAACCTGGCCCGCTGCAAAACGGCCAGTTGATTGTGGAGCTAAAACAAGGCGGCAAGCTGATTGATAGGTTAATTACCGATCTATCACTACGGCCCGCGCAAGATTTACAAACCGTAAGCCAAAGCATTAGCCTGCAAGATGGTAAGGCCGAGATCAGCCTACCTGTGGATGCACAAAATGTGCGCTTACAGCTACTGGATAGTGGTGACGCGGCTTTTCGCAGCGTGATCGACGATTTAATTGCCTACCCTTACGGCTGCGTAGAGCAAACCGCCAGCCGCTTATTGCCACTGGCTATGGCTTACCAAAAGCTGGCCGACGCACCCGCACCCATGCGCGAAGTATTACGCCAGCGCATCGAAACGGCCCGCTTACGCTTACTAAAAATGAGCGATTCTGGTGCAGTATTTAGCTGGTGGGGCGACAGCACGGCGGCCGACCCGCTGCTATCTGCTTACGCCCGTCTTGCCGAACAAACCGCCAGCCGCGCACTGGGCCTCAGCCCTAGGCTGAGCAATTCAAAATCATTCCAAGCGCTTTACGCCAATAGCGTGATGCCGCCACTGCATCAGGCGCTCACGCTATGGATGGCGGATGCCAGCGGGGAAGCCACCAAAACCCAGCTCTCTGGCCTTGTGGATCAGCTCGGTAAAACAACCGCAAAGCAGACTGCGACCAGCGTTAATATCATGAATGAGCCAGACTCGGCGCTGGGGCAACAGGCCGCGCTGGTCTTGGTCAGCAAGCTGGCCAGCCAGCAAAAACTAGCGCTACCAGATGGCATCAAAGCCGCAGCCAAGGCCGCTACCACCACTCTGCAACAAAGGCCAGAGCCTTGGCTACAAGCCTTAGCTGCATGGAGCAGCGGCGATAAAACCAATACGCCGCGCCTTTTAGCGGCGCTCAGCCAAAACAGCCCCACACTGGAAAGATCGCTGGCGCTACTTTGGTTACAGGACGAATGGAAAACCGCCAAAGCCAGCACACTGGCTCCAGACGGCAGCTGGCGTAAGCAAACCGGCAGCAGCGGCGGTATTGAATGGCTACTCAAGGGCAAGGCGGGTGAAAAACTACCGCTACAAATCGCCAAAGCGCCTAAGGAGTTGGCCGCTACGCTTAAATACGAAAGCGTAGTTAAAACCGCCAGCACACTAGGTGTCAGTATTCATCGCCAGCTGTATGTTTTAGTCCCCACCGCAGACGCGGGCTTTAGCGCCAAGGCAGTGGAGTGGGGCAGCAAGCTCGCCACGGATAAATTGTATGTGGACGAAATTGTGCTGGATGCTAAAAAAACCTATCGCTATGGCTTACTAGAGGCCGCCCTACCACCCGGCGCAGTGGTTGAAGAGCAGCATTGGGGCCTAAAAATCGACAATCTGCCAGGCCAAGATAAATACGAAGATGAAGAAGGCCAGGAACAAAACACGCTAGCGGTGCAAGCCATGCAGCAAAAAGCCCTCGGCTATGCCATGCCCGTGCCCAAGCTAGAAGGCAAAACAGTGATGCGGCAAATTGTGCGCTTCACTCAAGCCGGACGCTTCACCCTGCCGCCAGCCCGCTATTTCCGCATGTATCAGCCGGATGAAAGCGCGCAGGAAGAAGGCGCGGCAAGGGTGGTGGAGATTCGATAATGAATGGCTATTTTTGGGGAAAATATCGTAGGGTGGGCACGCCCTTGTGCCCACGCGTCAGCGGAGCGTACCCGCGCGTCAGCCATGCGTACCCGCGTAGAGAAGTCCTATGAGTAGCTATATTTCCATGCCCTCACCGCGCATGCGCTTACACGCGTGGGCACAGCTGCCCACCCTACTCTTGTTGATCAGCAGCGCCTTGGCGCGTGAGCCAGTTTGCTTGCCTAGGCCAGATATTCAGCAAAAATTGGCCACGCTGGCCAAAGGCTGGCACGGCAGGCTGAGCCATGAAGAGGGCTATGCACCGCCTACCGCATTTACAGTTTGTCAGCTGCATAGCGGCTTACCTTACGCAGACCACCAGCTGCAACGCATTTACATCCGTAATCTAGCGGGGGTAAATGATGAAATCACTCTTGCTCATGAATACCTGCATCTGGCATTCAGCCACCACCCGCGCGGGCGTAATGAAACCTTTATTGAAACCATGGCGCTTAGCCTGGTGGAGTCACCATGAAATACTTACTGATACTGCTGCTTATCCCCCTTGCCCAAGCTGAAGGCCTGCGGCTGGATTCCCCCGCTGGTGGCTGGCGCAATACCACCGGCAAGGCCGAGCGCTACACCCAAAACGTGCAATATCCAGCCACGCTGGTGAATACTCCCGAAAATCAAGGCAAGCTGGCGCTGATCCGTGGCCATATCGGCAAAACACCCAAAACCCCCGCCAAAGGCGAAGAAAACAAACCCTATCGGCTGATCGTCAATGGTGTGCCCATGCCGCTACGCATTGACGAAGACGGCAGCTTCTCCCGCCCCTATTCTTTTAGCCGAGGTGCAAACAGCGTAGAAGTACGCAGCCCTGATGGTAAAGAGCGTGCCGCCAGCCAGTTTTACGACAGCAATAAAGAGCGCGCCCAAACCAAACTGCGCGTCGTGCTTTCATGGAATACCAATAGCACTGACTTAGACCTGCACGTGATTAGCCCCGATGGCGAACACACCTACTATGGCCATCGCGTCAGCAAAAATGGCGGCGCACTGGATGTGGATGTTACCTCTGGCTACGGCCCAGAAATCTACGCCAATCCCAGCCCGCCCAAAGGCCGCTATCTGGTCTATGTAAACTACTACGGCGGCTACAGCGCCCCCCCCGCCATGACCATCGCCCAACTGAGCATCATCAATAATGAAAATACCCTGCACGAAAAACAGCAGCTATTCAACGTGCCCATGCGTAAAACAGGGGATTTAACCCTAGTGGGCAGTTTTGTTTATCCCTAGGGATTCACGCAGGCAAAAAGCGCAAGGAAACACGAGTAATAGAAGCCGTTTTTAACGCCGCACAACCCAAAAGTTAGACATCAAGTTCACTTAATCAAAGACCTAATCTAATTCACATAAGAAGCCGAATGACTCACACCTCCCACTCTGGCTGGCCCGCCCTCAAACCCGCTCTCTACCTTTTTATCTTCCTTGCCCTGCTCATGTTGTGGCACGGCCCGATTGCTCAGCAGGCGCATTATCATGATTTTGCGGATCAGCGTGCGGGCTTGGGCATTGCTAATCTGCATGATGTGCTGTCCAACCTCGGCTTTGCCCTGATCGGGCTATGGGGTTTGCAGCGCAGCAGCTCACAGCAGGGCCTTGCTAAAGCGGGCTGGATGTTTGGGTTTTTCAGCCTACTGCTTACCGCAGCAGGCTCGGCTTGGTATCACCTTGCACCTGATGATACGCGGCTGATTTGGGATCGAATTCCGATTGCCCTTGCTTGTGCGGGGTTTTTATCAGCGCTGGCCAGCCAACTGCATGGCAGGCTCAAGAGCACGTGGTTTATTCTTCCCTTAGCCTGCTGGGCCGTTTTGTCTGTGGGCTATTGGGTCGTCACGCAAGATTTGCGGCCCTATTTATTACTACAGGCTTTACCGCTGATTTTATTGCCGCTATGGCAGTGGCAGCTTTGCGGCAGGCAGCGCCCTTTTTGGCTGATGCTGGCGGCTAGCTTTTGCTATATTTTGGCTAAAACCGCCGAATTACAGGATCTAATGCTCTTTAACGCCCTGCAGCAGTATTTATCCGGCCATACTTTAAAACACCTTTTAGCCAGCCTTGCCTGCCTATTTATTTTATTTGCGAGCCCTCATGAAACTGCCTGACTTGTTATTCCGCCGTTTTGCCAGCCTGCTGTTATTGCTCACGCTGACTAGCCCTGCTCAGGCGGTAAGTAGCCTGCAAGAGTTTCAGGCCAATATTGCTGAGCTGATCAGCATCCGCACCGAAGCTTACCGCTTTGCCGAGCTGCATCAGATCATCGGCAATAGCGACATCCCCAAGTTAAATCGCCAGCAAAGCGAGCAGTTACGCGGCATTATTCAGCAGTATTTTGCGGTGCGCGCCCGCCTACTGCCCGAAGTAGAGCATATCGCCCCCTGCTTCGCCCTCACCTCCCCCATCCGCCTAAACATACAAAAGCCCAGCACAAATGGTTTACCAGAGCTGTGTGCCACCGCCAAAAGCCGGATGTGGGCACCCTCGCTGAATCCCTACGATGAGATAGGCAAAAAAACACTGCTTGATATTGAACGCGGCTTAGCCGCAGCGCTGGTGCTGATGGATAGCTACGAAATTGCCATTGCGCCCTATGCGCAAAATGCAGAACTGCGCTATCTGCTTAATTACGACGTCAAAAACACCGTACAACTGGATCAATTAATCCGCCAATATCGCTCGGGCGAGGTGCACGCTCAGCTACTGCTGGCCAGCAATTTGCTCGATCAATATTTTAAAATGCAGAGCGAAAGCAGCCAAATACCTGACGCCAATGAGCAGTATTTATATGCTCTAAGCCAAAGCACGGTTTGGTATGTAAATCAGCGCAAAAGCGCCCGGGGCAATCCGTTAGAAGTCACACAATTTATTCTTGAAGACTTTAATCAGCAGCGAAAAGTGGCCCAAAATACCCTCAGCTTTGGTCTGAGTTTTGGCTTTGGCCAAATGGTAGGCCTAGTGCAAACCCGAAATGGCAAGTTAAATCGCCCCGATGCCAGCACCCTAAGCCAACTAGAAAGCGAAATGCGCCCGCTGGATATCCTGCTCGAAAAAACCCCTTTCCGCCTTACCGATAAAATGATTCCAGGCCACTACGGCCATATGGCGCTGTGGCTAGGGTCTGAAGCCGAGCTTAAAGAAATGGGCGCATGGGATGACATCCCTACCCAGTGGCAAGAACAAGTACGTAAAGGCAAACGCATCGTAGAAGCGCTGCGCTCTGGCGTTACCCTAAGCACGCTTGAGCACTTTATGAATATTGACGATCTGCTCGTGCTGCGCGATCAACGCATATTAAGCAAAGACTATCAGCGCACTGCCGCAATCACGGCGGTGCAGCAGCTGGGCAAAGAATACGACTTTAATTTTGACGTCATGACGCACGAGCGCATCGTTTGCTCTGAGCTGGCCTACGTGGTTTTCCCCGATCTTGATTGGCCGCTGGCCCAAACACTGGGCCGCTACACCATCAGCCCAGATAATGTAGCCCAACTGGCAATGGGCGAGATGCCCATCTTTAGCCCTGTAATCATGTACCGTGATGGCAAGCGCGAAGAGGGCCAGTTGGAAGAAAAATTACTGGCGCTCATCTCAAGGGTGAAACACAGCGATGGAATAATCAACAACGCCCACCCATAAACCCAGCGCCCATCCTCAAACAAAGAGAAAAAATGCCCTTTACCAAAGACTCCCGTGAATTTGACGCCTTGGTTCAAGCCAACCCCAAGGCCATTAAAATCTTAGCCGAGGGTGATTCTTGGCTGGCTTATCCACGGCAGTTTTTCTTATTTGGCAAAAATTCTAATATTGTTGATTGCCTAGGAGATAAGCCAGATATTGTGGCTTATAGCAGCTCAGAGAATGGCGACGAGGCGGTGGCCATGCTATGCGGGGAGCAAAAACTCGCCTTAATGAAAAGAATAAAACATACAGATTTTGATGTTATTCTTTTCTCTGGCGGAGGAAATGATTTAGTGGGCCGCTATGATTTTGGCTTTTTCCTGCAAAAAATGACCGGCAATGATTGGCAAAGCTGTATTCGCCATGAGCGGCTTAATAAAAAGCTCAACCAAATCAGCTTAAGCTATGAAGAATTAATCGAGCGGGCATTAGAGTTCTCTAGCAATAAAAAAATTAAAATTATTAGCCACAGCTACGATTATGCAATTCCATCCAAAACAGGCTTTGAGCTATTTGATATCTTCCCCATGTCTGAATCATGGATGTTCCCCTACCTAAGCCAACTTGATATCAATCAGCATGAAGATCAAAAAAGCATTGCTAAATATATGCTGGTTAAATTCCAAGAAATGCTCTTAGCTTTAGAGGCCAAATACCCTCAGAATTTTTATGTAGTTCAAACACAGGGAACACTCAAAGAAAACCAATGGCGCAATGAAATACACCCCACGCCAGAAGGATTTAAAGTTATTTCTGAAATGATCTATAAGAAAATAAAAATGGCGCTTGCTAGCTAAAGCAGGGCTAAATAGCCTTGATTCTTCTGCAGAAGCACTGGCCGTGAATTAAATTTTTCTGTAGGATGGGCAAGCTTTTTTGCCCACGCGGAGCATCCATGCTCATGAGTAAAAAAGTTACCTAGCCTAAGCCACCTTGCGCCATATTTCCAATTCAAACCTAAACTTCATTCAAGCAGAGCATTTCATGGCAAATATCATTGTGCTTTTTTCTAGCTCACGGCCAAACGGCAATACGCGCAATTTTATTAACCAAATAGCCGTACAACTAAAAACGATAGATGTTTCCCTAGATATCATCGATTTGGAGCAATACCATTTCTCTGACTTTGATTATGAGCATAAAAATAAAAACGATGATTTTTCGCCTTTATTTGAAAAAATATTAGCCTACCCAATTATAATTTTTGCTACACCGGTTTATTGGTACGCCGTGCCACCTCAAATGAAACGCTTTTTAGATCGTATTTCAGACTATCTCAGTTTTCCGCAATTATTAGACAAAGGTCGCCAACTAAAAGGTAAAACCGCCTATATCGCGTGTACTTCAATCCAAAAGCAGGCTTCAGAAACCTACCTTAATGCATTTAAAGAAACCTTTGCCTATCTTGGCATGCAATATGGCGGATATATTCATGCCGATTGTAGCGAGGGATATCAAGCAGAGCCGCAAGAAAATGCAATTATAATGTTTAGCCATTTATTCAAAACACACAAGGCCTAGGCTAGGCGATGCATCAAAAGTTCACTTTCTTCTCAGCCATACTATCCGTGGGATTTGATCGGCCTTACGCTCCAGTAGCGCTTGAAAGCTCATATTGACCCGCCCAAAGTGGGCATCGACTTCGCTGATAAAATAGCGGCTTTGCACCGATACTGCATCAGCGGACATGCCGGCTTGTAAGGGCTGCGGCAGGGCAAGCTTGAATTCTTCGATGCTTTTAAAATACTTGCCCGAGCGCTGTGCCACCACGCCACCTGCAGCAGAAACACTCAGCCCTGGAATAATCGCTGAAAGCACTTCAGCACCCGCAAAGTTAACATTGATAGGCGTTGCCTGCGGTAAAACGCTAATCACTGGCTCTAACTTAGCGATCAGCTCTGGGGTAAAGCCACGAATGCGCGATAGGCTTTGGATATCTAACAAGCTGCGATTTGCAGCCCGATACGCCTCTGGCATCGCCAGATATTCCACATCTTCGGCCCCACCGGGATAGCGCGTTAGGCTATCTGTGTCTTGCCAATCCACCAAGGCATTAGCCACATCCAGCGGTAAACCTAGATTTTGCAAGAGGCGCTGAAACGCGGCAAAACCCACCTCGTTAATAACGCCGTTTTGCACCACATTATTGATATTAAAACGTCCTTGCTGCTCTAATAAGCGCCCACCTACCTTACCTGCCTCAACCGGAATCGCAGGAATAGGAATATTCCAAGGCTCTAGCTGATGATCAATTTGATTATTGCGTGCGTCATCTCTTAAAGTAAGCCGTGCAAGATTAATCGAGGCGCGGGCAATGCCACGTGCCTCGGCCAAATCAAATTGATTTTCTAATTGCCGAAACCAAAGCTGCTGCCTCCAAGCAATAGCAACCGCCAATGTAGTCACAAGTGCAGCGGTGAGCACCGCAGTGATAATGGCAACGCCACGTTGTTTATGCATCATGGCAGGGTATAAATCCTTTCAACGCTGCTGTTGTCACTGAGGATGAGCTTGATTTTTACCCCGCGTGGTGGCGTTTTATTATTGCCTGCGGGGGGCCAGCTGGCTTGCCACTGGCTGGCGGTGTCTAAAAAAAACACCTCAAAGCCACGAATATTTTCCAGCAAACTATGCACCTGTGGCTCCGTCCTTGGGCCTAAATCCAGTGCATCCCACAGCAGCAGCTCTAGGCGGCTATCTTGCAAACGATAAGCCACATGAAACGCATCGCGATTACGATCTAAGCGGATCAGCTCTAAAGGTAGATCGCTCTTACGCTCCGGCTTATTGGTGCCACGCAGAGCAGGCTGCTCTACCCCGCCCTGATCTCGCCACGGTCTATCCACCGCTTGGCTGATGTCTTCTTCCATGCGATCAAACACGAGGGATAAATCCCGCCAGCGTTTGGCCTCGGCGTCCAGCGCAGTACGTGTTTGCGCCACAGACTCTAGCCCTTTATAGGAAATCAACGTCACCACACTGAATACCGCCAAAGCGATCAAGATTTCCAGCAGGGTAAAGCCATGCTGCTTAGGGTTTGACACTAACCACTCACTTTAAATACGAGAAGAAAAAACCATTTATCCATAGGTATTACACAAGCCGAATCTTGAACCACAGAGAACGCAGCGGGCAGTTTCACGAAGGAAAGCAATGCCTATACCGCAGGAGTGCTGCTTGCCATGTCCTATTCATCATGGACGCAGCAAGCGGGCCCCTACAAGCTACGCTATCAATGCGGCACATGGGCCAGATAGCTCACCAGCGTGGCTACTGCGTGTTGATTATCATCGCTACTAAATACTTTTATTTCGACACGGCGAAAGCTGCGGTTGGGCGAGCCGCCCGTTTCTACTCGCCAGACAAAATCCATCCCCGCTTGCGACTCTTTGCCCTCGGTAGAGCCAATATCAGGCCATGCACCCAGTGCCGCCAGCTCGTTTAAGCGGTTTTGTGCCACCCAGCCCGCGGCGGTGCGGCTTTTTAACTCGATGGCGTTATTGGTGCTAGATAAAGTGGCTTTCATCGCCGCGCCCATGGCAATGGCAATCACGGCCAGCGCCACCAGCACTTCAATCAAAGTAAAACCTAGGCGCTTACGCATGCGGCATCACGGCAGCGGGCGCAGAAGCATCGGCTTGATGCACTTCAACCCGCCCCATTACATCGCCAATTAAATCTAAGCGGCTATTATTTAAACGCAGCTGCAAAGTAAATGGCGCATTCACACCAGAAGGCTCAAACACTAAACGCTCACCTAAGCGCCGCTCGCGCAAGTTAACAGAAAACCCATCCACCCTGACCTCTTCTAACACTCGAGGATTAAGCAAATCGTGTGCCGCAATGGATTGCCAATTGTTTTGCGCATCTTGCAGCCAAAATTGATAGCCTTGGCCATCGGATGACCAGGCAATGGCCTGCCCACTCGTAATCGCCTCATCCCGTGCCGATTCAAACAATGCAGCAAGGCGGCTGGCTTCACGCTCCACTCTTTGCCCATCGGATAAATCCAAACGCACCACGGCCAAGCCCATGATGATGCCAATAATAGCGAGCACCACGAGGATTTCAATCAAGGTAAAGCCTTGGTGGCGCATTAGTTGTCCCAAGAGCCAATATCCGCATCCGTGCCTTCGCCGCCTTGCTGGCCATCGGCACCGTAGCTCATCACGTCGATTTCGCCTTTAATGCCAGGGCTTAAGAACAGATAATCCCCACCCCAAGGGTCTTTAGGCAGCTTTTCTAAATAACCGCCGGTTTTCCAATTATTAGGCAAAGGCGCTGCGCTTGGTTTTTCTACCAAAGCTTTTAAACCCTGCTCGGTGCTTGGATAACGGCCGTTATCCAGCTTATATAATTTTAAAGCCTGCACAATCGAGCGAATATCTTGCTTAGCCGCCACCACTCGTGCTTCATTGGGCCGATTCATAATCTTAGGCACCACCAAGGCCCCCAAAATAGCCAAAATAGTAATCACCACTAAGATTTCAATTAAGGTAAAACCACTTTGTATTTTTTTCATTTTTAAATGCACCCCTTTAAAAAAACAGATTGTCCACGAAAAACACCACGTACACGAACAAAAAACCCCATCATTTCAACCAAATTTGTTCGTGTTTTCCGTGGATAAAGAAATTATTTAACCAATTGATTCATTTCAAATACTGGTAATAAAATCGCCAATACAATCACTAAGACCACGCCACCCATTAATAAAACCATTAAGGGGCCAAGCAAGCCGGTAAAGGTTGAAACACGGTTTTCTAATTCTTGCGTTTGCTGCGCGGCGGCTTTTTCTAGCATATGCTCTAGCCGCCCTGTGGCCTCACCACTGCCAATCAAATGAATCAGCACGGGCGGAAACATTTTGCTGACGGCTAGTGCTCTAGATAAGGTCATCCCTTCGCGCACTTGCTTTGCCGCTTCAGCCACGGCATCCCTCAGCGGCAAGCTGCCCAATACACCGCTTACGGCCTGCATGGCGTTCAATAGGGGTACGCCGCTGCCAACCAAGATGGCTAAGGTGGATGCCAATTGTGCGGTATTGGCGGTGCGCTCAAAGCGCCCAATTAGCGGTAGCTTTAAACGCCAAGCATCAAACTGCCGACGCACTGCTGGTTTTTTTAAAGCGTGCCAGCCAGCAGCACTGGCTATACCCAAAAGCGTAAAGAATATCAGCCCCCAATCCCGCACAAAGGAGCTAGCCCACAGCAGTAAGCGCGTGAGCAACGGCAGCGTTTGCTTGGCGCTTTGAAATACCGTCACCATCTGCGGCACCACCCAAGTCAGCAGCCCCACAATAACCAGTGCCGAAACAAACATCACCACGGCGGGGTAAATAAACGCCAAGCCTACTTTGGAAGCCAAAGACGCACGCGATTCCAAATAATCGGCCAAACGCTGCATCACCGCAGCCGCCTTACCGGACTCCTCCCCTGCACTCACAATGGTGCGATACAGTTCTGGAAACACTCTTGGGTGGCGCGATAAAGCTTGCGATAGCGATGAGCCCGCTAAAATTTCGCTACGCAGCGCGGCGACTAGCTGCTTTTCGCGCTCGACTTCGCTTTGCTCTATCAGCACAGATAGCGCCTGCTCAATCGGCAAGCCCGCATCCAGCAAAGTAGCTAGCTGGCGAGTCAGCAAAGAGAGCTTAGCTGTACCCAGCCCACGCTCGCCTTTTGCCCCATTAGAGGCAATCTCTTCTAGATCAGAAACCCACAAGCCCTGTTGGCGCAGCATACCCTTAGCCAAACGGGAGGTTTCAGCTTCAACCACACCGCGCGCAGCCTTGCCGCTCTCGTTCACTGCACGGTAGCGAAAAGCCGTCATAGCAAAAATCCTATAAACCTAATTGAGTGAACTGGAGTGAGCATTTATTGTTATTTTGAAAGGCACTAAATAGAAAATTAAACCATATAGATAAAAGCAGAATTTATGTATTGAAACAAAGCACTAAACTTATTTCCAGCACATTAATTCTGCCCTTCTTTAACGCCGTCTAATCAAGAAAAAATCACTGTTTTCTTAGAATAAACCAGAATGCGATTTTCCAAATGAGCGCGTACCGCGCGGGAAAGCACCATTCTTTCTAAATCACGCCCTTTGCGTATCAACATATCAACGTCATCGCGATGCGAAATACGCATCACATCTTGCTCGATAATTGGCCCATCATCCAATACTTCAGTTACATAATGACTGGTTGCCCCAATTAACTTCACCCCACGAGCAAATGCACGATGATAAGGCTTTGCACCTTCAAATGCAGGTAAGAATGAATGATGAATATTAATCACCCGCTGCGGATATGCTGCAGTAAATTCATGGCTTAATACCTGCATATAGCGAGCAAGCACAATTAAATCAATTTGATTGGCTTCCAGCAAGGCACGCTGAGCTTGTTCAGATTCAACTTTATTATCTTTATTCACACTAATCACATGAAAAGGAATGCCGTAGTAATCTGCCAAACCTCGGCAATCTTCATGATTAGAAATAATCAAAGGAATATCACAGCGTAACTCACCGCCTTTATGCCTATGCAATAAATCAACCAAGCAGTGATCATATTTAGACACAAAAATGGCGACTTTGGGGCGGCAAGCCGATAGAGCCACCGACCAGGTCATTTGAAAGCGATCTGCAATAGGCTGAAATGCGGGTTCAAACGCGCTCATATCTAAAGTAAAGTCAGTAACATCCCACTCTACACGCATCAGAAACAGGCTTTCTGTTTCATCTTGATGCTGATCAGCGTGAACAATATTGGCGTTATAGGTATACAAAAAATTGGCGATTGCTGCGGATAAACCTTTTCTATCTGGACAACTAATCAGTAGTGTTGCGGTATTCATTCAGTGACTCAAGTAAAATCTATTACTAATTCTAACAGCAACCCTCGCCTTAAAACATCACCCCGTTCCATTGCGAGGCGATGTAAATCAATTAAAACATAGCTAAACGCTTTTTTTGCTCTTCTCGGCAAAGCGCAGCTCTTGATTTTCCTGCATTTAGCAGTTGCTCAAATGGGGCACTAAAGCCATGTTTAGGTATTTTTGCCCGCCAAAACAAACCATCATTCGGGACTTCTATCAGTGAAAATGGATAGTCAAACATTGCGGCATAAATCGCCGTACCCACGCCGGCAATACGAGCGGGGTTGAAAGATTGACCATCTGGCCCCATCATCTCGTGATCGATTGCCCTAAAGATAATGGCAATGGTTTCTTCTGCGGTCATCTCATCTAAAATAGCCATACGCGCCGCAGCAAGTAAAATCTCTTCGTGAATCAAGTCCATCGCTCCCCCAGAAAAAAAACATGTGCTTATATTCTGGGTTTCTATTTGTTTAATACAAGGCGTTTCGCCTGCCACCGATCAGCTTACTCTATGTTCCATATCGTACTATTTCAGCCAGAAATCCCGCCTAATACCGGCAATGTAATCCGCCTTGCCGCAAATGCAGGCTGCTGCTTACATTTAGTTAAACCCCTTGGCTTTGAGCTTGAAGATAAGCGCATGCGCCGTGCAGGCTTGGATTACCACGAGTTTTCTACCATGAAGATTCATGAATCATGGGCAGAATGCAAGCAAGCCTTAGAGGGCCATCGCTTGTTTGCCATGACCACCAAAGGCTCAACACGGCACGACCACATTGTGTATGAAAAAGATGACGTTTTTGTGTTTGGCCCAGAAACCCGCGGCCTACCAGAAGAAATCCGTGCAGAATTTGCCGCCGATCGCCGCATCCGCCTACCGATGATGCCGGATAACCGCAGCTTAAACCTATCCAATGCGGTGGCTATTACCGTGTTTGAAGCTTGGCGACAAATGGATTTTGCTGGGGCTTTATAAACTTAGGGGTACAAAATAGAAGGGCACGGCATGCCGTGCCCCTACGTTGCCGTTTTTAAACCTACGCCAACAAGCATGCAGCCTGTGTGACTGGGCTTAATTCACGCAATTTTGGTACTTTATCCGCACACTGCGATTCAGCCTTGGGGCAGCGGGTTCTAAACACGCAGCCTGATGGCGGATTAATCGGGCTAGGCAAATCACCTTGCAAGATTTGAATCACCTTGGTTTTTTCGCGCTCAGGGTCTGGAATAGGGATCGCTGATAGCAGCGCTTGGGTGTAAGGATGACTAGGGTTTGCGTACAGCGCGGCTTTTTTAGCCAGCTCCATTTCGTGGCCCAAATACATCACCAAAATACGATCGCTAATATGCTTCACCACGGCTAAATCGTGAGCGATAAAGATCAGCGCCATGCCCATTTCACGCTGCAATTCTTTAAGCAAATTTACAATTTGCGCTTGAATCGATACATCCAGCGCAGAAACCGGCTCATCACACACAATCAACTTAGGCTTCATAATTAGCGCACGGGCGATGCCGATACGCTGGCACTGCCCACCTGAAAACTCATGCGGATAGCGGTTAATTTGCTGCTCACGCAAACCCACACGCACCATAATCGCTTTTACTTGGGCCATTACTTCAGCTTCAGCGATATCTGGGTAATGCGTTTTTAGCGGCTCAGCAATAATTTGCGCTACCGTCATACGTGGGTTTAAAGACGCCAGCGGATCCTGAAAGATCATTTGGATATCTTTACGCGCCTCTAACCACTCGCTACTACTGGCACCACTCATTTCCTTACCCATCCAGACAATACTACCGCTGGTGGCAGGGATTAAGTTAAGCACTGCGCGGGCCAAGGTTGACTTACCACAGCCTGACTCACCCACCACACCAAGGGTTTCACCTGCGTATAAATCCAGCGATACACCATCCACAGCCTTGAGCTGCTTGCTGGCTTGCCAAGGCCATTTCACGCCCTGACGCACCGAGAAATGCACTTTCAAATCACGAATAGATAGGATAGGTTGACGTGTTTCAGACATGAGCCGCCTCCAACGTTGTTTCAGCCACCGGCTTATGGCAAGCACGCAATACACCCCCCGCAGTAACGGGCAGCAGCAAAGGCAATTCTGTATGGCAACGAGCAAAAGCATGTACGCAGCGCTCGCTAAACGGACAGCCCGGCGGCATATGTGCCATATTCGGTGGATTACCCGGAATGGAGATCAAGCTTTCATTATCGTCATGATCTAGGCGCGGCAATGCCCCCAGCAAACCAATCGTGTACGGGTGCGTAGCATGGTAGAAAATATCGCTAGCATTGCCCTGCTCCATCACTCGGCCACCGTACATCACCAGCACTTTTTCGCAAAGGCCAGCAACCACGCCTAGATCATGGGTAATCATCACGATACCGGTGCCAAAATCACGCTGCAGGTCTTTTAATAGTGCAATAATTTGTGCTTGCACGGTTACATCTAAGGCGGTGGTTGGTTCGTCCGCGATCAATAGCTCTGGCTCGCACAATAGTGCCATTGCAATCATCACCCGCTGGCGCATCCCGCCCGAAAACTCGTGTGGATACATCATCACGCGCCGAGCCGCTTCAGGGATTTTTACTGCATCAAGCAACTCAATCGAGCGTTTTTTGGCATCACGGCGGCTCATGCCCTTGTGCAATTCCAGCACTTCGGTCATTTGACGCTCAACGGTAAGGTAAGGGTTCAAAGACGTCATTGGGTCTTGAAAAATCATCGCTACCCGATTACCACGAATTTTATTAAGCTGCTGCGCTGGCAACTTAAGCAAATCTTGCCCATCAAACACCGCGCTGCCTTGGGTTTTACCATTTTTGGCTAATAAACCCATTAAGGCCAAAACGGTCTGGCTTTTACCCGAGCCAGATTCGCCCACAATACCTAGCGTTTCACCACGATTTAACTCAAACGACACGCCGTTCACTGCGCTTACCGAACCATCATTGGTAGCAAACTGCACACCTAAATCTTTTACGGATAACAAACTCATGACTCGCCCCTCGCCACAACTAATACTGATAACAAACTCATGATGAGGCTTCCTTAGCGGTCTTTCGGGTCAAGCGCATCACGCATGCCGTCACCGATATAATTGGCACAATACAAAGTGGTAGATAACAAAGCCGCAGGGAACAGCAGCAACCACGAGGTGGTTTCCATCACACTTGCACCATCATGAATCAATACGCCCCAGCTGGTCATAGGCTCTTGAATACCTAAACCCAGGAATGACAATACAGACTCAGTAAGAATAACGCCAGGCACCGTTACCGTAGTGTAAATCACCACAATACCCAGCAAATTTGGCACCACATGACGAAAAATAATTTTCCATGTTGGTACGCCAATCGCATGCGCAGCTTCAATATATTCTTTGGACTTAATCGCCAATGTTTGGCCACGTACCACACGTGCCATATCCATCCAGCCAAATACGGTAATGGTTAAAACCACCAAATAGAATTCACGCCCTAATAATGTCACCATTAAAATAGCGATCAATAAATAAGGAATGGCGTACATCATATCGACAATACGCATCATCACCGAATCAACCTTACCCCCCAAAAAGCCAGCCGTAGCACCCCATATTACGCCAATAGCTACGGAGGTTAATGTGGCCAGCACGCCAATCATCAGCGAAATACGCCCGCCAATTAAACTGCGCACCAATAAATCACGCCCTAATTCATCGGTACCGAATAAATGCCAATTTTGAAGTGTTGGGGCCAAACCCATGGCACCAAAATCCGTATCTTCATAAGAGTTAGGCAATACAAATGGCCCCAAAATACAGGCTGCCGTGATAATCAGTAAGATAATCGCGCTGATTACTGCGGCTTTATTCTTAAAGAAGCGACGACGCGCATCCGCCCACGGGCTACGCCCTTCCACCGGCAGACTTTCTAAAGCTGCGGCGAGTTTTTTATTTCGAAACAACATGACAACCTCGCCTATTAATAACGAATTTTTGGATCAAGTAGCGCGTAGGCTAAATCAACCAACAAATTAAGCAATACCGCAACCACGGTAACCAAAACAACCAAACCCAATACCAAGGTGTAATCTCGATTACTTGCGCCATTCACAATCAATTTACCAATTCCAGGCAAAGAGAATACCGATTCAGTCACAACCGCAGCGGTAATCGATGAAATCGCCAAAGGGCCTAAAACAGAAACCACAGGCAGTAACGCAGGCTTTAAGGCATGACGAAATACGATGGTTTTTAAAGGCAAACCTTTAGCACGGGCGGTACGAATAAAATTGCTACTCATTACTTCAATCAAGCTACCCCGCATCACACGCGCAATGGTCGATACATTAATAAAAGTCAGCAAGGAAAGCGGCAAAATAATAAAGCGTAAATTAAATTCATTCCAGCCACCAGCTGGCAGAATGGGAATCCAAATAGCAAATACCAGAATCAATACCGGCCCTAAAACAAAAGATGGAATAGTGCTACCAATATTGCCAATTAACATCACAAAATAATCAACAAAACTATTTTGCTTTAGTGCCGCAGTAATACCTAAACCGACACCAATAATAATGGAGAGCAAGATAGCTCCACCACCAATAGTCAATGAAACAGGCAGCGCAGCAGCAACAAGGTCATTGACACTCCAATCGGCATAGCGAAAAGAAGCACCTAGATCACCATGCAATAAACCTTTTAAATAATAGAGATACTGCTGCCAGAGCGGTAAATCTAAATGATATTTGGCCTGCAGATTAGCGAGCACCGCCTCTGATACTTTACGCTCTGTATCAAATGGGCCACCGGGTGTTAAATGGAGTAGTAAATAGCAAACGGTAATAACCGCCAGCATAGTAGGAATCGTCGCCAGAATCCGGCGAAATGTATAAGACCACATGATGCATCCCCTCTCGTTTGTTACGTAGGCAACAAACATCGTATAGGCGGGCCACTCTATGGCAGCCCTGCTTATACAAAACAACGCCGCTTTGGGTGAAAAACCCAAAGCGGCCACTCTTTAGTTTAATCTTTAGGAGATTAATGCTTAATAATGTAGAACTCTTTAGACAAATAGCGATCAACTGGGTTCTTAGTTGAATAACCACCTACATAAGATTTAACCAAACGCGGCAATGTATATTGCAGCAATGGAATCATTGGGTAATCATCCATAATCAATTTAGCAGCTTGGGTCAGCAGCGCTTTACGTTTAGCCACATCCTGCTGATCATTACCCTGCTTAATTAACTCTTCCGCTTTTTTATTGCAGTTTGCATTGTCATTTTGCGATGAGCCACATTGAACCAAAGTCAGGAATGTAGTGGCATCATTGTAATCCGCCAGCCAACCATTACGTGCAATTTGGAAATCACCATCGTGGCGTTTTTTTAGCAGCACTTTAAATTCAAGGCTGTCTAATTCTGTGTCCAGACCTAGTTTTGTTTTCCATTCAGAAGAAGCAAACAATGCCATTTTCTTATGGTAATCATCGGTATTGTAGGTAAATTTAATTTTTGATCCTGGCTTTACACCGGCTTCAGCAAGTAACTTTTTTGCTTCTTCCACACGCTTAGCCATAGGCCATTTAACCCAGTCATAAGTCGTTACATCAGCACCTTCAAGGCCCTTGATCGTTACGCCGTAGGCTGGAATCTGGCCATCAACGGTTACTTTTTGCGCCAGAATATCGCGATCTAATACCATAGACAGCGCTTTACGTACGCGGATGTCTTTCATCATTGGATCTTTGTTATTTAATGAATAATAACGCAGACCAAGAATCGGGCCATTCTGGATTTCTTTCGGGAAATCTTTTTTCAATTTTTCGTACTGACCAGCAGGCAGCTGATAAACGAAGTCATTATCGCCAGATTGATAAAGCTTCAGCTCCGCATTGCCCGCTTCAACGGGCAAGTAAGTCACGCGAGTCAGTTGTGCATTTTTTGCATCCCAATACTGGGTATTTTTTTCAACCACAATCTTGCTGTTTACTTTCCAGTCTTTTAATAAATAAGCGCCATTGCCTACCATATTGCCGGGCTTAGTCCAGTCTTTACCGAACTTATCAACCGTTGCTTTATGAATAGGGGCAAATTGCGAATTAGCCAATACGCTTGGCAAATAAGCAATGGGATTCGGGGTTTTTACTTCTAGGGTATATTTATCAATTGCTTTAATGCCGAGGGTTGAAGGTGCTTTTTTACCTTCAGCCACTTCAAGGCCATTTAAAACAAAGATGCCATATACAGTGCCATAGGTTGAGGCAATTTTTGGGTCAAGAAAACGCTGCCAGCCGTAAACAAAATCAGCTGCAGTTATAGGATCACCATTAGAGAATTTTGCGTCTTTACGCAAATTGAATACCCAAGTGGTTGGGTCAGTCTGCTTCCAACTTGTTGCCACACCAGGCTGTAAACGGCCTTCGTTGTCGCTAGTGGTTAAACCTTCAAACAAATCACGGGTAATATTATTTGCACCAACGGACTCAGCCAAATGAGGATCAAGTGTTTCCACTTCCGATCCATTATTACGAATCATTTCTTGCTTATCGCTAAGCTTAACGCCAGCAGGCACAGTAGCCGCGAATGCCGCGCCACCTAATGCGAGTGAAAGCGCGAATGTGACTGATTTCATGGTCCAGTTCATTGTGTCTCCTAAAAGGGCGATACCCGTTTGTGGCGGTTAAAATAAGCCACTTCCTCGGTTAAAAGAAGTGGCTTAGATGAAGATACACGGCTTAAACCCGTGTTACATCAGATAAAACGACTACTTAGAATAAAATAATCATACCTGCACTGATTACTTTTGGTGTTTTTGTTAGCTTACCGCTGACACTAGTTTCAAACGCATTTTGATCTTTGTTCTGAATGACAGCACCTTCAACATATAACAATGAAGATTTAGTTAAGTTGTAATCAGTACCAATTTCAAAATGATTGGCCTTAGCTACAACTTTATTCCCACCTTGTTTACCTTCGCCTTGGTATACATAACCTACACGTGGAACCCATTTACCGATTTCGTACTGAGCCATTACGATAGCGCTGTCACGCTTGAACTCGCCACCAGCAAATGCAGCATCTTGCTTTGTGTTTTGGTACAGAGCACCAATTTGCAGGCCTTCAACTGGGAATACTTTAGCGCCCAATAGGTACGAAGTTATTTTAGAGTCAGATTTAACCACCGCACCACCCGTTACACCTTCACGTGCAACGTTTTTCAAACTATTAGTGCCACCATAAATTGCAAATTTAGGATGTGTATAGCTAGCGGTTGCATCATAGCCTTTCTGGCTGCTATCTAATTTTGAAGTGCTATCAATAACTGCATTCACACTTGCTGAAAAGCCACCCCATGTTGGCGTTGTGTAATGCACAGCGTTTTCATGGCGAGTATTGTAAGTGTTGTCGTTAAAGGTGTTTGCCAGAGTGGTATTGCTTTCAAACAAGTCAAAAGTTTCTACCAGTAAATCATAAGCACCTTTGCTTTTACCAAATCGAACAGTACCTAAGTCTTTCGTTTCGATACCGATCCAAGCTTCACGGCTACCGAAAGTGCTTAAACCAGATTCAATTTTCCACAGTAGGTTAGAGCCGTTATCCAGCTTATCAGTACCTTTAAAACCAACACGGCTACCAATATCTTGCAGGGAAAATTTATTTGCCTCACCTGTGCCACTTACAGCATTACCGTAATCAAGTGATTTTTGCGCAATACCGTAAAGTGTTACATCTGCTTGGGCATATGAAACAACGCATAAACTAGCTACGGCCATTGCCAAAATTTTCTTAACAGTCATTTTCAATTCTCCTAAAGGTCAACAAGACCTGCCTTGTGTGCTTAAGAAGATATGCTTTTTTCCCATAGGCTGCCTAGCATGGTCATGACACCCATTTCTTACACAATAGCTTTCATAAAATTTGAAATGAAAACACTTATTGCAATCAAGTATCTTTTCAGCTCATTAAAATACAACACCAAAAAACCGCCCCATTTTGGTGCAAATTAAATCTAGATTGACAAGACAGCCTCCTTCCACTGCTCTCAAACCAGCGAAAGCAGCAAGGAAATATTCACGCAGAGCTATATCCGGCAAAAAAAGCACCGGAAATATGTACCGCCCAATAACGCACCATTTGAGTGCGCAAAAAAAGAAAACATGCTTTAACTAGAAATATACAACACACCAACAAACCAGTAACTTTTACCGTAAAACTTAAATCCAACACTTAAAAGCGCTATTTAGCCGCCGTCAATCAGATTTACCCGAGCATACTGCACAAAAAAACATACAAAAAATACCAAAAAACCCCTAGCAAGTCAGTGAGTCTTTTTTACAACAAAAAAAAATAACCACTAATACAAAATAAAATCAAGACACAAAATACCACAAAACAGCTAGGTAATCACCGTATAACGCCACAAATATTAATAAAAAAAGCATGAAACCACCGCAATCTCAAGTAACAAATATTCATTCTCAACAATAAAGCCAGATATTCACTATGGATTACGACAAAAAGAGGCCATAAATTGAACTAAATGGCTTGTACAAAGCAAGCACTCCTCCCACGATAAAAACAAAAAAGCCAAAGAGTAGACCCAAAAATCTTGGCCACACGAACTTAATCGCTCCTTTTAACTCAGAGCAAGCCCCCCCCATTACACCCAACTAAACCCAGCGCCACCGATACAAGAATGAGTATAAATTCAGAACAAAAAAAGGGCTGATTTCTGTGCAGCACAGAAATCAGCCCTTTATAGGCAGCAATCAAGTCAAACAACCAAACTATTTAACTATCAACTCAAACCTTTATTTAAGCTAAAACATTGTATTTATCCGTTATATGGGTGACGCAATACGATAGTTTCATCGCGATCAGGGCCAGTAGAAATGATATCCACCGGCGCTTCGCAGATTTCTTCAATACGCTTCAGATAAGCGCGCGCATTGGCCGGCAGACCTTCTAACGTTGTTACGCCAACTGTTGATTCTGACCAACCGGGCATTTGCTCATAAACTGGCTCGCAACGTGCAATTTGCTCTGCACCAATTGGCAAGATATCGATCAGCTGGCCATCCAGCATATAACCCGTACAAATACTGATGGTTTCGATGCTATCCATCACATCTAACTTTGTAACGCATAGGCCAGACACACCATTAATTTGGATGGAGCGTTTCAGCGCAGCCGCATCAAACCAACCACAACGACGAGCGCGGCCGGTTACCGAACCAAACTCATGCCCGCGCGAAGCAAGGCCTGCACCTACTTCATCAAACAATTCAGTAGGGAAAGGGCCAGAGCCCACGCGCGTTGTGTAAGCCTTAACAATACCCAATACATATTGCAGCATTTGTGGGGCAACACCAGCCCCTGCCGAAGCTGCGCCCGCTACGCAATTGCTCGATGTTACGTAAGGATAGGTACCGTGATCGATATCCAACAAAGTACCCTGCGCACCCTCAAACAGCAGTGGCTGGCCAGCTTTATTCATGTCGTAAAGCGTGCGTGAAACATCAGCCAACATCGGCTTGATGCGTTCTGCATAGGCCAGGGCTTCGTCATAAACCGTTTGAAAATCGATCTCTGCAGCTTTGAAATAATTTTTCAGCGCAAAGTTGTACCAGTCGAGGTTTTCTTTCAACTTGGCGGCAAAGCGCTCTGGATGATACAAATCTTGCAAACGGATAGAACGACGGGCAATTTTGTCTTCGTACGCAGGGCCAATACCACGGCCTGTTGTACCAATTTTCATCTCGCCTTTTGCTGCTTCACGCGCCTGATCAATGGCAATGTGATACGGTAAAATCAAAGGACAAGCCTCTGAAATACGCAAACGGCTAGCAACATCCACGCCAGCAGCTTCTAGCTCATCAATTTCTTTCAGTAATGCTTCTGGCGAAATAACTACGCCATTACCAATAAAACATGCTTTGCCCGCATGTAAAATACCAGACGGAATTAGACGTAAGACGGTTTTCTTGCCGCCCACCCACAGTGTATGACCGGCATTGTGACCGCCCTGAAAACGAACCACGCCTTGTGCATGATCAGTCAACCAGTCAACGATCTTGCCTTTACCTTCGTCACCCCACTGGGTACCAATCACGACCACATTTCTGCTCATGCCAAACCTCACTATTAAAACCAAAGTAAGCAAAACACGCTTATATAATTAACGCGCAATGCACTAACTGGCGCGCCCCACTTCTGGGGCAAACACACTCAAGAAACTAAAATAGACCTATGCTTTTGCAAGCGGAGCCAGCTGCCATTGCCCATCCAGCAATTTAAGCTCGCGATCAACACTCACTTCAGATAAAACCACACCCAAATCAACCATGACGATTTCGCCAGCGCTGCGCAATTCACGAATCGCAAGCAGCAAAGCTGCATCATCCCCACTCGGAGCCAATATTCCTGCGCGCAAACAAGGAAACGGCAGCGCAGAAAACTCACGCAAATCCATACTAAAGCCGGTTGCCGGCCGTGAACGACCAAATTTTTCGCCCACACTATCATAGCGGCCACCACGGGCAACCGCGTTGGTGAATCCTTTTGCATACGCGGCAAAAACTAAACCGGTATGGTAATAACTGCTGCGTAATTCAGACAAATCAAAGTGCGCGGCAATGCCACGCAACTGCAAGGCGGCGGTGAGTTGCTCCAAGCTATCAAGTGCCGCCAATATTTTTGGCAACTGGGGTAGCTTTGCCCGTGCAGCAGCCAGCACTTCGCTACTGCCATAAAAAGAAGGAAGCAGTAATAAGCCTGCCTGTAAATCTGCGGGGATGCCTGCCGTTGTTTCACGAATAGTGGCGACATCTTTTTGCTGCAGAGCAGCAAACACTTCCGCGCGCTGGTTACCCTGCAAACCCGCAGCATCAGCTAAAGCATCAAACAAACCAAGATGGCCAATATCCAAACGTGGTGCACTTAAGCCAGCCAAAGCCAAACTTGCAAACATCAGCTCCACCGCTTCTACATCGGCAGCCACACCCACACAGCCATATATTTCCGCCCCGATCTGCCGAGGCTCACGAGTCGACAACACGCCATCAGGCCGAGTATTCACCACTGATCCTGCGTAGCAAAGCCGAGCGACGCCTTGGCGATTCAAAATATGTGCATCAATTCTAGCCACTTGCGGGGTGATATCCGCGCGCAAACCCATTTGCCGGCCAGTTAACTCATCAACCAATTTAAATGTTTTCAAATCAAGCGCACTGTCATCTTGTGTAAACAAAGACTCCACATACTCAATCAGTGGCGGGGCAACTTGCTCGTAACCATAGCAGGCAAATAGATCAAGCACCTTGCGCCGCAACGCCTCAATCTGCCGAGCTTCTGAAGGCAAAACGTCGGAAATATACTCGGGTAGTATCCAATTACGCATTTAGTTTTCTTCAAACAAAGGCCCGCCCGTACTTGGTGTACGGTGCGGGCACAAGCATCGACTATTTGAAAGTTACTCTAAGCCATTTTAGATTAATGACTCGAGCCCCATGAAGCAATTCAAACAATCTATTAAAAGAGGTCTAGCCAAACAACAAGGCCAAACCTAAGAGCAATCATAAAGTTATTTTACCACCATTAAGGCCTGTGGTTTTTGCACTGAGCGAGCAAACTACAAATTCAGCACAAAAAACCAAACAGCAGCCACTTACTTCGCCTTAGGATTCTTCATATATTTAAAGAATTCTGAGCTAGGATCAACCACCATCACATCGCTCTTCTTGGCAAAGCTTTGCTTATAAGCATCCATGCTCTTATAGAAAGCATAGAATTCTGGATTACGCCCGTAAGCCTCACCATATATAGCAGCGGCTTTGGCATCGCCCTCACCCTTGATTTGCTGGGCTTTGTTATAAGCATTCGCCAGTGTGACTTCGCGCTGACGATCCGCATCGGCTTTGATTTTTTCAGCTTCAGCCGAGCCTTCAGCACGCATTTGATTTGCAACCGCTTTACGCTCGGACTGCATACGCTCATAAACAGAATTGAGCGTGGCATCTTCTAGCTCAACGCGCTTGATGCGCACGTCAATCACTTGCACGCCAATACGGGCCGCATCAGAATCAGCCACTTTGCGGACTGTATCCATAACTTCATCACGCTTACCTGAAATCACGTCTTGCACCGTGCGTTTACCAAACTCATCGCGCAGCATATTGTTTACTGTATTACGTAAACGCTCTACTGCCTTACGTTGATCAACACCGACTGCCTTGTAGTATTTCTCTACATCGACGATTTTCCACTTAATAAAGCTATCCACTTTAACGTTCATTTTTTCAATTGTTTGGATACGCGCAGGCGTTTCTTCATCAATCGTTAAAATGCGCTTATCAAAGTAGCGAACATCTTGCAATAAAGGGATTTTAAAGTTAATCCCTGGGTTTTTAATAACCCGAACCGCTTCAGAAAACTGGAATACCACCGCATATTGGCGCTGATCAACAGTAAAGAATGACAATGAGAATACAAACAAAGCCAATAACACCAAGGCTAAAGTAGAAAGAACTCGATTCATGCTGCTCTCCCCTTAGCGGCCGTCGCGCGTTGAAGCGCGAACATTACGATTAACAGCATCATTCGCTGCAGCAGGCTCAGACACTTTAGCCGCTTCTGCCGAAGCAGGAGCCGCCGCTGGTGTGGTCATTTGCATCAATTTATCCAAGGGCAAGTAGAGCAGATTGCCATTTGATTTTTGATCAATTAGCAATTTAGTGGTGTTCTGGAACACCTGCTGCATAGTGTCAAAATACATCCGGTCTCGTGTGACTTGAGGCGCTTTTGCATATTCTGTCGCTACCTGCTTAAAGCGAGATGCATCACCTTCTGCCTGCGAAACTACGCGTGAGCGGTAACCTTCTGACTCTTCAGAAAGACGTGCTGCCATACCGCCGGCCTTAGGGATCACATCATTTGCGTAAGCCGTACCCTCATTAATCAAACGCGCCTTGTCTTGACGCGCTTTAACCGCATCAGAGAACGCAGCTTGCACTTGATCAGGCGGCTGTACATCAGAAATATTCACTCGTGAAACAGCCACACCTACGCCATAACGATCCAGCAGGTTTTGGACGATTTCCTTGGTATCTTCACCGATTTTACCGCGACCTTCATTAAGCACGTAATCAACTTTATTTTTACCCACCACTTCACGGATGGCTGTTTGGGCAATTTGCTTGACCAAATCTTTAGCATCACGATCGGTAGTACGGTTAAAGAACACAAAGTCATGCGCTGATTTGAGGTTGTATTGCACTTCAAGCCGAACTTCAAGAATATTTTGGTCGCCCGTTAGCATCATCGATTCGTCTCCAGCACGGCCTTCACCACCTGGTGTGCCGACTTCAAGGCTACGAATTTCAGTCATGTTCACGATTTCACGTGATTCAATAGGCCAAGGCAGATGCCAATGCAAACCTGGCTTTTCTACCGTTTCTACATAACGGCCAAAACGCATGATCACCGCATTTTCACGCTCATCAACCACATAAAACCCAGATGCGGCCCAAAGCACGGCCACAGCAACCGCTACGACAACGGCAGCACCTGCACCAGCGCGGCTACTACCACCGCTAGGCGGCTGGGGTGAGCCATCTCCGCCGAATAGGCGAGAGATTTTGCTGGTGATATTTCGAATAATTTCATCCAGATCAGGCGGGCCATTACGGCGACCGCCCCATTGCGGGTCATTTTGACTCATTAGTTAACTCAGCTGTTTTTAGTGGATGGCTTAAAGCCTCAAGCAGCGCGGCGCGAAGTGCATCGAGCCCTGTCCCTTGGGTAGCACTCAAACGCACGGCGCAAATTCTACCATACTCGTCATGATCAACACTCGGAGGCATGTCGCGCAGATCAATCTTATTATTGACCATCAATTGTGGAATATGTTCCGCACCAATCTCACTTAATACTTTATTCACCTCAATAATCTGCATATCACGCAATGGATGATTCACATCCACCACATGCAGCAGTAAATCGGCTTGAATCGTTTCTTCTAAAGTAGCATGAAATGCTGCGACTAAAGTATGCGGCAATTGCCGAATAAAACCCACGGTATCCGACAATACAATCGAATGCTCTGGATCAAGATAAAGCTTTCTAGATGTTGTATCTAATGTTGCAAACAATTGATCCGCAACATAAATCTTTGATTTAGTTAATGCATTAAATAGCGACGATTTACCCGCATTAGTATAGCCAACAATAGCCACACTAAACTGCCGATTACGCTCACGCGCTCGGCGCTGGGTAGCACGTTGCTTTTGCACCGTAATCAATTGATCTTTTAGGCGCTTAACCCGTGTACCAAGCAAACGGCGATCGGTTTCTAGCTGAGATTCACCTGGCCCACGCATGCCAATCCCACCTTTTTGTCTTTCAAGGTGAGTCCAACCGCGGATAAGCCGAGTAGAAATATGCGACAACTGCGCTAATTCAACTTGCAATTTCCCTTCTGCAGTACGCGCACGCTGAGCAAAAATATCTAAAATCAGCGTAGTACGATCCACAACTCGACATTGCAATACTTTTTCTAAGTTTCGTTCTTGCGAAGGGGAAAGAGCATGGTTAAAAATAACCAACTCCGCTTCGTGAACGCGCACTACTTCAGCAATTTCTTGAACCTTACCGGTGCCTGCAAAATAAGCACGATCTGGCCTACTGCGCTTACCCTCTACGGTTGCAAGAATATTTGCACCCGCACTTTCTACCAGTTGAACGAATTCCTCAACACCATCTTGATAATCCACCTCACCAAAATCAAGGCAAACCAAGACAGCCCTGTCTCCACCCTTATGGCGCTCAAACATGCATGACCTTTTAATCAAAAACACCGTGCCAAGCTGTTTAGCTCAACACAAAAAACCCCGAAAGACCCAGTCAATCGGGGTTTTTAAACTGTACTACCGTCTATACCTAATGGATCGACAAGATCTATCAAGCATCAACCACTACATCAACAGGAGGCAATTGCCCAGCATGTTCATGTGGAATAGAAACAGGGCGAGAAGGCACAACAGTTGAAATCGCGTGCTTGTAAACCATTTGCGTTACGTTATTACGCAACAAAACAACGTACTGGTCAAAAGACTCGATTTGCCCCTGTAATTTAATCCCATTCACCAAGTAGATGTAAACAGGCACATGCTCTTTACGCAGTACATTCAAGAATGGGTCTTGCAACATTTGCCCCTTAGCGCTCATTATTTTTTTCTCCAAATTCTTGTTATATCTTGATAGAGACAGTTGGGTCTTACGCTTGTCAGTCCGATGAAAACTTAGCAAAAAGCACACAAGATCAATCAATAAAGGAGAAAACCATTATTTATTAGCGATAAATAGCGGCATTACCCCCCTCTTCCTTGCTTATTTGCTTTTACGCTTCGTTTTGCAACGGACTGTTATAGTACAAAATGCATTCTATGCCAAGTGCAAAAATTCCGAAATACTTTCAGACTTTATCAGCGTTTACCGTATTTTTTAGGTTTACTACCCTTCAGATGCAGCATTGGCATTGCTTTAGCACCGGTCGGTTTTTTGTGCTCGTAAGGATTAACGTTCTTTTTAAACTGCACACGCAACGGTGTACCTTGCAAATTGAACATCTTCATAAAATGATGCTCAAGATAGCGCCAATAAGAGTCTGGCACTTTTTCCAAAGCATTACCGTGCACAATCACCACAGGCGGATTAGTACCACCCTGATGGCAATAACGCATTTTAGGGCGAATTTTGCCAGCAAGCGGTGGTTGTTGACGCTCAAGAGCGATTTCCAAACCACGCGTGAGCTTAGGTGTAGGAATTTTAATCATTGCAGCGGCATAAGCTTGGTCAATTGAGGCAAATAAATCGCCCACGCCTTGGCCTTTTAACGCTGAAATATAATGGAATTTGGCGAATTCCAGAAAGCCCAATTTACGATCAATTTCGCGCTTGATCATGTCTTTTTGGAACTGATCTGTGGATTCCCACTTATTGATCGCCACCACCAAGGCACGGCCTGTTTCCAGCACAAAGCTAGCAATACGTGCGTCTTGATCCGAGACTTCTTGAGTTGCGTCTAACACCAAAACCGCCACGTTAGCGTCTTCAACCGCTTGCATGGTTTTGATAACCGAGAATTTCTCGATTACATCGGTGACTTTGCCGCGCTTACGCACACCGGCAGTATCAATAATGGTGTAGTTGCGATCATTGCGATCAAATTCAATGTAAATCGAATCCCGCGTTGTGCCCGGCTGATCGAAGGCAATCACACGCTCTTCACCCAAAATGGCATTCACCAAGGTGGATTTACCCACATTAGGACGACCAATAACGGCAAATTTGGGGTGATCAATATCTTCTTCTGGCTCAGGTTCAGGGAAGGCTTCCAGAATTTCATTGAATAGCAGACGTACGCCTTCACCGTGCGATGCGGAGATCGCGACGGGATGGCCTAAGCCCAATTCAAAGAAATCGGCACAGACCACGGAGGCATTCATCCCCTCCACCTTGTTCACCGCAACCCAAACTGGGCAGGTGGACTGGCGTAAGCGATTAGCAATAATTTTATCTTGCGGGGTAATGCCGTTACGACCATCCACAATAAAGACAATGCAATCGGCTTCGTCGACGGCTTGCAGCGTTTGCCGCGCCATTTCGAACATGATGCCTTCATCAACCACGGGTTCAAAACCACCCGTATCAACAACAAGGTAAGGCTTTTCGCCAACCAGACCGTGCCCGTAGTGACGGTCACGCGTCAGGCCTGGAATATCGTGAACAAGTGCGTCGCGCGATTTGGTCAGTCGGTTAAATAGCGTGGACTTTCCGACGTTGGGACGACCAACCAGCGCAATTGTAGGTTTCATTTATTTAGCGCCCTGCTTTAGGCCTATTGAAAAAACATTACCAGCGAGCGTTTGCATAATGAAATGCTCGCCAGCGACAAGCGGAGAAACAGCGATACGTGCGCCATCTGTAGCCAGTTGAGCGACAAAACTACCGTCTTCCGTATTTAAATAATGGGTATAGCCTTCAAAATCAGCCACAACCAAATATTTACCCAGCAAGGCCGGAGCCGAGACTGAGCGAGCAGCCAATTTATCTTGACGCCAAACACTACGGCCACTGTCACGCTCAAAGGCGTTGACATTACCCGCAGCATCTACCGCATAGACATAGCGATAATCCATCGCTAAACCAGACCAGCTCGATAATTCACGTGTCCAAGCGGCACTGCCACTTGCTGCATCAAAGCAGGCAACACGCCCCTGATAGGCAACGGCGCAAACCATACGGCCATCTACTACAGGAGGTGCCACCACATCGGTGACACGTTCAAGCTCAGTCGCGCCACGCGGAACTGCCACAGGGCTATCCCACTTTACACGACCGTCTTGCAATGAGAGGGCAACTAAACGCCCACCCGACATACCAGCATAAACCACATCACCAGAAATAGTGACGGCGGCATAGTTTCGTAAAATTAATGAAGGCAATTGCTTTTGGTATTGCCACAACTGTTTGCCATCTGCACCCGCATAGGCACTGATTCGACCATCACCGGTTTTAACCACCACAATGCCATTACTTACAGCAGGAGGTGCCATAATTTCGCTAGAAGCTTGCGTTTTCCAGAGGAATTTTCCAGTACGATCATAGGCAAGCACTACGCCCTTAATAGAGCCTACCGCCACGACATCTGCACCTAGACCAACACCACCGGCAATGGCTTGCTCAGTTTTGATCTGCCAGCGGCTTTGCCCAGTCACAACATCCAAAGCTTGCAGCTTATCAGGTGCGCCAGCAACCACTAGTAGCTCAGCATCGACAGCCGGTACAAAGCGGAACAATGTTTTGTCACCAACCGATGCACGCCATTGGGTCGTCACAGGCAATGTTTGCGCCACAACGGGCAAAGGCGATGGCTCTGGTGCATTGCTAACCGTGCCGCAAGCAGATAAAGCCAGTACAGAAGACGCTACAACAATGCGATAAAGAGCTTGCATTAAGAATTCCCCAGAGCTTCCAGTTTCACTTCCACGAATTTCACGTTTGGCGCATCTTTTGGCAATTTAGCTACGGCTTGCTTGTAAGACTCACGCGCAGCGACTTTATCACCCTTCAATAGCAATACATCGCCTTTAGCCTCAAAGAACAAACCTGCAAAACCATTTTCTTCATTCGATTTTAATGTGAGCAAAGCATCGTCAAACTTTTTTTGATCTAATTGCACAGCGGCTAAACGTAGACGTGCGGCATCGCGTAAGCCCGCTTCTTTAGCACTAGCAATCACCCACTGCAATTGAGTGATTGCTGTGGGTGCATCGCCAGCGCTGAGGCTGGTTTTTGCCAACAACAGCGCAGCACGTGGTGTATACGCTGAGCTGGCGTACTCTTTTTTCAATGACTCAACCGCCGTTTTAAGCTTAGCTACGTCTTTTGCCTCGGCCAGTTTATCAAGCTCTGCATATAACACCCCCGCTTTAGCGGATTGTGATTCTACGTAAGCGTTCCAGCCCTTCCAAGCCGAATATCCCACCAAAACAATCAGCAAACCCACTGCAATAGACTTACCCCAACCATCCCAGAAGGCTTTGATTTCGGCAATTTGTTCTTGTTCTTGTAGATCGAAAGCCATTTTTTACTTCCCTTCACTTGAGATAATCAATGCAAGTTCAGCCAAAGCCACCGTGCGTTGTTCGCCCGCGCCTTCGCCATTGAGTGTTTTTATATTGGCGGTGTTTGCCTCGGCCTCGGCCTCACCAATCACCACCGCAAACCGTGCTTGGCTGGCATCCGCTTTTTTAAACTGAGATTTAAAACTACCACCACCACAGTGTAAAAGCACATTAAGCCCAGTAGCCCGTAGCTGCTGAGCCGTTACAAAGGCCAAACGCCCAGCGGCATCGCCTAAGTGCACAATATAAGCATCAGGAGCAACCACAGGAACCGGCACGGCTTGTTCTTCAAGCAGCAGTAAGATACGCTCGATCCCCATCCCAAAACCCACCGCAGGGCAAGGTTTGCCACCCAGCATTTCAACCAAGGTGTCGTAGCGGCCACCAGCAGCAATGGTACCTTGCGAGCCTAAATCTGTAGTCACCCACTCAAACACGGTGCGATTGTAGTAATCAAGGCCACGCACTAGCCGCGCATTCACCTTATAAGCAATCCCTGCAGCATCCAGCAAGGCTTTTACACCTTCGAAGTGCTGACGTGAATCGTCACCCAGAAAATCGATTAGCTTAGGAGCGTTTTCTGCCATTTCTTGTAAGGCTGGGTTTTTAGTATCAAGAACCCTTAGCGGATTGGTGTACAGACGGCGCTTACCGTCTTCATCCAAGATATCTGTGAATTCTTCTAGGTAGGCAATCAACGCTTCGCGATGCGCGGCGCGCTCTTCCTTATCACCCAAGGAATTGATTTCTAGACTGACGTTTTTTAAGCCAAAGCGCGCCCAAAGATCCGCCAACATCAAAATCACTTCGGCATCAACATCAGGTGTCGCCATGCCAAAGGCCTCAACACCAATTTGATGAAACTGACGATAGCGGCCCTTTTGTGGGCGCTCATGGCGATACATCGGGCCCATATACCAAAGGCGTTGCGTTTGGTTGTAAAGCAGGCCGTGCTCTACACAGGCACGCACACAACCCGCAGTACCTTCTGGGCGCAGCGTTAGTTTTTCACCATTGAGCTTGTCTTCAAAGGAATACATTTCCTTTTCAACGATATCGGTATACTCCCCAACACCACGCACAAAGAGATGCGTCGATTCAACAATCGGCATCCGAATATTTTTGTAACCATACGCAGCCAGCCAATCACGCGTTACCTGTTCAAAATAAAGCCATGCAGGTGACGCATCCGGCAGAACATCGTTCATGCCGCGAATACCTTGAATCTGATTTGACATTGAATTTACTATGTAGGGTGGACATGTTTACATGCCCACGCAGTTTCGGATGATGGGCAGCTTACTCATACCCACACGGCAAATTATATACATCTAATAGCAGTGGGCAAAAACACCTTGCCCACTCCACATATCACCTTTGCTTAAACCACCTTCAGCGCAATCACCTTAGGCTTGACTTCCTGACGCTTAGCGCCGCCCTCAGCATAACGGGTCTGCACATAATCAAGCACAATGGCTTGAAACTCGGTACTGATTTGATCGCCCTTTAAGGTCACGGTTTTTTCACCATCTACGTAGACAGGGCATACAGGGATTTCACCCGTTCCTGGCAAGGAAATGCCAATATCTGCCAGCTTGGATTCGCCAGGACCATTCACCACACAGCCCATCACCGCCACCGTCATATCGGCGACCCCTGGATACTGCAAGCGCCAAATGGGCATTTGCTCGCGCAAAAAGCTTTGGATACTGGATGCTAATTCTTGGAACACCGTTGAAGAGGTACGGCCGCAGCCTGGGCATGCAGTCACAAGCGGCGTAAACGAGCGCAAACCCATGGTTTGTAATATTTCTTGCGCCACAATAATTTCAGTACGCCTATCCCCACCCGGCTCTGGCGTCAGGGAAATACGAATGGTATCGCCAATGCCTTCTTGCATCAGCACGGACAAGGCCGCAGTGGATGCCACAATGCCTTTTGAGCCCATGCCCGCTTCGGTCAAGCCCAAATGCAGCGGATAATCACAACGTGCGGCCAAAGAGCGATAAACCGAGATCAAATCTTGCACATGCGATACTTTGCACGACAATAAAATTTGATTGGGGTCCAGCCCCCAGCCAATCGCCTGATCTGCGGATTCCAGCGCCGAAACAATCAAGGCCTCACGCATCACCGCATCCGCAGACAAAGGCTGAGCCAGCTTTGCATTGGCATCCATTAATTTAACGACAACGCTTTGATCTAAAGAACCCCAGTTCACACCAATGCGAACTGGTTTTTTATACTTAATCGCCTGCTCAATCATAAACGCGTATTTTTCATCGCGCTTACTGCCTTTGCCAACATTACCAGGGTTAATTCGATACTTAGCCAAAGCTTGCGCACAATCTGGGTAATCTCGCAGCAAGCGATCGCCATTAAAGTGAAAATCTCCCACTAGTGGCACATCACAACCCATCGCGTCTAAATTAGCACGGATCGTGGCCACCTGAGCCGCCGCTTCTGGGCTATTTACCGTAATGCGTACCACTTCAGAGCCCGCTTTCCATAGTTCATACACCTGCTTGGTTGTAGCAGCGGCATCAGCAGTATCGGTATTGGTCATGGACTGCACCACAACCGGATGGTCTGACCCCACCCAGACATTGCCAATCTGAACTTGGCGCGTTTTGCGGCGGGGGATTGAAATCGTTGTCATTGGTTTATTTCAGCTCAAAAGTAGCGACATCGCCGCGAGTATAAGAAGTTAAATCCACGGCTTGATTACGATAAATAAGTTGGGTATGTGGTGCATTACCAATTTTCAAACGGTAAGGTGGCACACCAGAAACGCTTTTAGCCACGCCGGGTTTGAGCAGTTCACTGACCAATTTAGTCCCAGCAGCGTCTTGCACTTGTACCCAAGAATCTTTCTGCACGGTAATGTTTAGCTCGCCAGTGGTTGCTGGCGCAGGAACAATCACCGCACTTGCACCCACTTTGGCTGCTGGCTCACTTGCCAATGCTGGTGTTTTTACCTCAGCGGCACTTGCCACTTGGCTAGCAGCAATAGCTTGCCCAATAACGGCGCTTGCTGCAGCTACCTCACTGGCCGTATCAACCACCACCAACTGCGGCAAAACAACAACGGGAGCAGAGGCTAAAAGCTCTGGCTGTGCGGGCTGCTGCAAATACCACATGACCCCACCCACGCCGCCCGCCAAACCAATTAGCACCACCAAGCCCAGTAGCCAAGAATTTGCCTTGCCGCCGCCCATAAATGGCACAGCGGTTTCCTCGTTCACCCGAGGCAAGGCCGCCTGTTGGCGCTCTACTGGCAGACACGCTTCTAAATAAGCTTGTAAGGGAGCCCATGGCAAATCTAACAGCCTAGCGTAATTGCGCACAAAACCACGCACAAATGTATTACCTGGCAACTCATCAAAACGCTCATTTTCAATGGCATCTATCTGACGATGTGTCAGCTTTAGCTGTCCCGCCACCTTATCGAGGCTATAACCCAGCTCAATACGGCGTGCTTTTAATGTGGCACCCGCAGAGATAGCGGCGCTTTGCGGTGCAGAAGAAGAATCAATTATCTCGGTCATACACATCCGTTAATCAATCATACGAACCGCTTAAGAGGCGGGCCATTTCTTGCGAATCGGGGAATTTCTTGCGTAATTGCTCTGCTAGTTTATTTTCAGCGTCTTTATTAGCAAATTGATGTTCTAGCTGCACCCCTAACCAAAGCAATTCAGGAGTGGCTGGCGTTAATCTTTGTAATTCTAAATAGTAGCGCCTAGCCAGTACAGCATCTTTATTACGCATGCCAAATTCAACCAACTTAGCTCTGGCCGCTAAGCTATCTGGGCGAATCCGTAAAGCGCGCTCAAAATAGGTGCGCGCGCCCTCTTCATCTCCACTTTTTAATGCGCATTGTCCTGCGGCTAGCAATGATTTATCTGGCGTACTATATAACGCATTTTTTTGCGTAGCCAGCAGGTATTGAATCCCTTCTTTATGCTGGCCCTTTTGGCATAAATACCAACCAAAATTATGATTAATATCTGCGTCATTTGGGGACAACTGAACTGCACGTAAAAATGATTGTACGGCAGAGTCATCTTCACCCAATTCTGCATGAATCAGCGCCATAACATTATGCGCGGGGGCATAGGATGAATTAACCGCCAAAGCCTTGTTGACTTCTTCAATAGCAACGGCATATTGCCCGCGCTTTAAATACTCTGCCCCCAACTGCGTTCGCAACGACGCTCTATTCTCTTCCCCCTCTACAGCCAAGGCCATTGATGAGCAAAATAAAGCTATTGTCATTGCTAACGCGCGTAATTTCATGGATTGTCGCCACTCTGTGGATGAAAAATAATGGCTTGAGCATCACCCGCCAAGCGTTTTTCAACGCGGCGAGTTTTATCCAATACCTGCCCAGCTAATTGACCACAAGCTGCATCGATATCATCACCGCGTGTTTTACGCACTGTGGCAACGTAGCCTGCATTAATTAAAATATCACGGAAGCGTAAAATTGCATCCCTTGTTGAGCGCTTAAAGCCCGCATTGGGGAATGGATTAAACGGAATTAAATTAAATTTACATGGCACATCACGCACCAAAGCCACCAATTCACGCGCGTTTTCTACTGAGTCATTAATACCATCGAGCATCACATATTCAAAGGTAATGAAATCACGCGGGGCTTTTTCTAAGTAACGCGTACACGCTGCCAATAACTGATGCAGCGGGTATTTTTTATTAATAGGCACAATATCATCACGGATTCTATCATTAGGCGCGTGTAAGGACACGGCTAATGCCACTGGGCAATCTTCACGCAATCTGTCGATAGCGGGCACAATACCTGACGTAGACAGCGTAACACGGCGACGGGACAAGCCGTAAGCATTGTCATCTAGCATCAGTTTCATCGCCGCCACCACGTTATCGTAGTTAGCTAGCGGCTCGCCCATGCCCATCATCACCACATTAGATACGATGCGGGTATCGCCATTTCGATTATCCACCAAGCCTGCATCACCCAGCCGCGAAGCATCCAGTGACATCCGGCGATTGGCCCACCATAGCTGGCCAATAATCTCTGCCGTGCTTAAATTACGGTTAAACCCTTGGCGCGCCGTAGAGCAAAAGCCACAATCCAGCGCACAGCCTACTTGGCTAGATACGCATAAGGTACCGCGATCATCCTCAGGGATAAACACCGCCTCAACACCATTGCCTGTACCCACATCCAGCAGCCACTTGCGCGTGCCATCTTTGGCAATTTGCTCTGCCATCAAGGCAGGCGGGGTTACCGCCGCATCTAAGGCCAGCTTTTGCCGAAAAGATTTGGCGATATCGGTCATCGCATCAAAGTCCGGCTCGCCGCGCTGATGAATCCACTTCATCAGCTGCTTAGCGCGAAACGGCTTTTCGCCATATTGCGCCATCAACTCAGCCAAACCCGCCGCATCATAATCTAACAAATTAACTGACATTACTTTACTCACTTAAAAAATCCACCCACTCAAGCACTACAGGGAAACTCGAAAAAGCTATTTTTTGCTATAAGCTCGTACTTAAAAAAACGCCACCCTTGCTAAACCATAGGCAACCGTATTTTTTAAAGCTCGCCTTGCCTCATCAACTAAATAGGCTTTTCGAGGCGCCCTAAGCTGTGGAACTGTGCCAAGCAAACACTATGCAAATGGCACAGTAATCACAACAAACCACTAAAACAGCCCCTCGGTGGCAAAATGTTCTACCAAGGGGCTACTTATATTAGCGGCTGTAAACTTCGCTTGATGCGAAGAAGTAAGCGATTTCGATGGCTGCATTTTCAGCGGAATCAGAACCGTGTACTGCATTTGCATCGATAGAATCAGCGAAATCAGCACGGATAGTGCCAGCAGCCGCTTCTTTAGGATTAGTTGCGCCCATCAGGTCACGATTCTTCAAGATAGCGCCTTCGCCTTCTAACGCTTGAATCATGACTGGACCTGAGATCATAAAGTTCACAAGGTCGTTAAAGAAAGGGCGTGCTGCGTGTACAGCGTAGAAGCCTTCGGCTTCAGCGCGTGATAATTGTTTCATTTTAGCGGCTACAACCTTTAAGCCAGCTGATTCGAAACGATCGTAGATCTTACCGATAACATTTTTAGCAACTGCATCAGGCTTAACAATAGAAAGTGTGCGTTCGATAGTCATGTAATTCTCCAGAAAAGTGGTTTTATAGGTAAAACATTTGCAGCGCACAAAAAACTCGGCTAGCCTCCTTGTCAGCTACGCAAGCTGCGTAAGCTCAAAGCGACATCGATTCATTTCCCATGCATAAATACAATCTGCGGCGGGCCTAAAACAGCGGTATTTAACCGCGCTTTAGCCAGCAAAAATTGAATTAGCCGAACATTATAACAAATTCAAGCGAAATCGGCTGAGGAACTGTCTACCGCTGTGAAAGACTGCAAAAATTGAATATTCAGCAAGCACTGATCACAAATTAAAGAGAAACCAGCTGAGGAACTGTCTACCTCTGTGGAAGCACTGCAAAAATTGAATACCCAGCAAGCACTGATCACAAATTAAAGAGAAACCAGCTGAGGAACTGTCTACCGCGGTGGAAGACTGCAAAAATTGAATATTCAGCAAGCACTGATCACAAATTAAAGAGAAATCAACTAATGATCCGCCTACCGCTGTGAAAGCACTGCAAAAACTAAAAACTCAGCACTCCTCATATCATCAAACCAAGTGAAACCAGCAGATGAACGATCCACTCGACCCTATCTTGCAACAAGAATCACAGCGCCGCCTAAAAGTGCAGCTAGCATGGCGGCTAGGTATTGCCGCCACATTAATTGTGATCGCTCTATTTGGGATTAGCTGGTTAGATCGCCAACAAAGCGAAAAACCAGTAACAACTACGCCCACCCCTATCATTGCCCCACCTACCATAGAGCCTCTTGCGCCACCGACGGCGGCAGAACAAGCCACGGCAAGCCAAGCCAGTGAGGCCAGCAAAGCAGAAATCCCCAGCACTCCCGCACTCAGCTCTGCATCCGGCGTGATCGAAGGAGCAAGTCATCGCCCAAGCAACACACCTTCGCCCGCCCCTAGCTCAAAACCAAGCCTAAAGCTAGAAGGCATCAGCCCCACTAGCAAACCACTGGCAACGCTAGCGCCTAGCCCTGCCCCCGTCGCTCAACGCACACCCACGCCAGTCGCTACAACACCCGCCCCCAATATCACCACAGCCAGCCCTAGCAATATTGCCGCCACCGCAGTGCCATACCCTAGCAGCCAACACACACCAAATGGCTATACCGTGCAGGCAGGTGTCTTTTTACATGCAGAAAACGCAGGCAAATTACTGGCACAGCTTAAAACCGCTGGTGTACCCGCTTTTATAGAAACACGCGTACAAATCGGCCCATTTAAAGACAAAGCCTCCGCCGATGCGGCAGCAGATAAATTAAAACGCCTCGGCATTGCACCCGTTGTACGTGGCAACTAAGCGACCTTGTAGCTCGGCCACCTTGCCCGTGCGAATGATCTCGGTTTTACGCGCGGGCAAGAGTGCCACCTACACCTTCATTTAGCTGGCTGCAGCGCCAGTTGGCAAATTCGCTCACACAGCGCCGAAAAGGGAATCCCTGCTGCTGCGGCGGCCTGTGGAAACAAGCTGGTTTCGGTCATTCCTGGCAGGGTATTCACCTCTAAGCACCATAGCTGGCCCTGATCGTCCAGCCTGAAATCGCTACGACTGTAAGCCGACAATTTCAGCGCCTTATGCACAGTCAGCGCTAATTGCTGGGCGGCTTGGGCGATGTTGGTGGGCACGTCGGCGGGGAATACTTCATGCACCGCGCCGCGCTGGTATTTGCTGTGGTAATCAAAGGTATCTTGTGCGCCAAGCATAATCTCCCCTACCGGCAGCGCGACTTCATCCAGCACGCCAACGGTTATTTCCCGACCGGCAATAAAGCGCTCCAACATCACCTCCGCACCAAAAGCACGTGCATGCTCAATGGCAGTGGCCAAATGGTCTAGCTGATGCACCACAGTTAAACCTACCGTAGAGCCTTGAGTATTGGGTTTCACCACCAGTGGCAAGCCCAATTGGGCTTCAACTTCAGCAAAAAAGGTGGGGCTAAGCGCTTTAGGAGCCATTAACCACGGCGCGGTGGGCACGCCCGCCGCCACAAATAAACGCTTGGATAAATCCTTATCCATCGCCACCGCACTGGCTAGATGATGACTACCGGTGTACGCCAAGCCAGCCAGCTCTAACATGGCTTGCACCGTACCATCCTCGCCAGTGCCGCCGTGCAGGGCCAGAAAATACACATCCACACCCGCTAAATCACCGCCAGTAAAAGCGCTACGCGGCTCAGCGCGAATTAAAGCCAGCGCATCGGAATCTGGCGGCAAGATGGATACTTGCTGACTTAATAATTGTTGCTCCTCGGCGGCATTTAATAAACCGGATGCAGTATCCACTGCCAACACTTGATGACCCGCACTGCGTAATGCGGCAACAATCTGTGCGCCGCTGGCAATGGAAACATCACGCTCTTCGCTGCTACCGCCCAAGAGCACGGCAATTTTCATTTTATTCATAAGGCAATCCTAAAAACGAGGGCTGTAAAGCAATCTTATCAACTTGAAGAGCAAGCCATTGATCGACAAACCGGCTTATCCTAGGGCGGGTGTAAGCCCCATTTTTAGCATCGCTCGCGGGTTGCACCCGCCCTACACCTAGCTTAAGTTGATACGATTGAGCAGTAAGGCAAGCTTGCAAACTTAATCCAGCAAGCCATCGGCCTTAAACATGGCCTTGATTCCCCTGATGGCTTGACGGATACGCGACTCGTTTTCGATTAGAGCAAAGCGTACATAACCATCGCCGTAGTCTCCAAATCCAACGCCTGGCGAGACCGATACTTTGGCTTTTTCTAACAGCAGCTTGGCAAACTCCAGCGAGCCCATCTCGCGGTAAGCTTCAGGCAGCTCGGCCCAGATATACATCGATGCTTTGGGCTTCTCTACCATCCAGCCCGCTTCATGTAAGCCTTTGACCAGCACATCACGGCGGCTTTGATATTGTGCGGCGATGTCTTTTACGCACTGCTGATCGCCCTCTAGCGCGGCAATCGCGGCAATTTGCAGCGGCGTAAAGGTGCCGTAATCGTGGTAGCTTTTAATCCGCGCCAAAGCCGCTACCAGATCAGGGTTCCCCACCATAAAACCAATGCGCCAGCCCGCCATATTGTAGCTTTTGGATAAAGTGAAAAATTCGACGGCAATATCCTTCGCCCCTGGCACCTGCATAATCGACGGCGCTTTCCAACCATCAAATACAATATCGGCGTAAGCCAAATCGTGTACTACAAAAATATCGTGTTTTTTAGCTAGCGCGATCACACGTTCAAAAAAATCCAGCTCTACGCATTGCGCCGTTGGGTTGGATGGAAACCCCAAAACAATCATTTTAGGCTTAGGGTAGCTGCCCTTAATGGCCCGCTCCAGCTCGGCAAAAAAATCTACGCCCGGCGTCAGCGGCACGGAGCGGATATCCGCACCGGCAATCACCGCGCCGTAAATATGAATCGGATAACTAGGATCAGGCACCAACACCGTGTCACCCTTATCCAACGTTGCCAGCATCAGATGCGCCAGCCCTTCCTTAGAGCCAATCGTGACAATCGCCTCTGAATCCGCATCGATTTCCACCTGATAGCGATCCAAATACCAGCGGCTGATTGCTCGGCGTAAGCGCGGAATACCTTTAGAGGTTGAATAGCCATGGGTATCGGGCCGCTGCACCGCCTCAACCAGCTTGGCCACAATATGCGCAGGCGTGGCCCCGTCTGGGTTGCCCATCGACATATCAATAATGTCCTCGCCACGGCGACGAGCCGCCATTTTTAGCTCGGCAGTAATATTAAAAACATAGGGAGGAAGGCGATCGATACGCGCAAAGCTGCGCTTGCCTGAAGCAGACATAGAGTATTCCTTAAACGTAAGCGCCCGGAACCGTCCGAGCGACGCAGGCCAACAGCGGCCGACCTTGGGGCCATGCTAAATGAAATTTAACAGAAAGACGAGGGAGTCCTAAGAAGGACTGTTTTAGAGGCTTGTTTTTGCAACAGCGATCAAATTTGGGCAAGGATGCATCCCTATTTAGCGCTTTAGGATAGCGATACTATAAGCTTACGCCACCAGCCCACACTAAATCAGGAGAGCCAAAATCGCTATTGTCAAGGTGCTGGGAATAACCGCTAGTCCAATACGCATTCAATTTTACAAACCTTGCAGTGCCCCCGCCAACCATTGCCGCAACATCGCCCGCCCTGCGACGACCGCTAGCTCTGCTTTCTGTTGGCTTTCTGCACGCAAAGCTGGAATAGAAATGTCCTCTTCAGATAGCTCGCCAGTATGGCCGATCAGCCAGGTTTCGATTTGTCTGCCGTCCACCTCAGGATGGAACTGTAAGCCCAAGCCGTAATATCCAATAGAGAAAGCCTGATTAAGCGTCAGCGCCGTGCTAGCCAGATGCAGCGCACCCTGCGGCAAATCAAAGGTATCGCCATGCCAGTGTAAGAACGGCACACCAGCCAAAGGTGCCAGTGCAGAAGCCTGCCCTGCAACACTCAACTGCAGGCTCCCCCAGCCAATTTCTTTCGCCTTACCCGGATACACTTTTGCGCCCAACGCTGCGGCCATCAGTTGTGCGCCAAGGCAAATCCCAAGCGTAGGTTTTTGTGCTGCAAGGCGGTGGGCAATGCCGCTTATTTCTTCTAACAAGTAAGGATAGTCGGCCGTCTGATACACGCCCAAGGGCCCGCCTAGCACCACAATCAGCGCTGCATTCAGCCATTCATCTTCACTCAATGTTTGCAGCCCTGCCTGCCGGTATTCAATGCTAAAGCCCTGCTCTAATAAAACATTTTCAAAGCAGCCTAGGTTTTCAAAAGCGAGGTGTTGTAAGGCTATGCATTTCATAAAGCGTCCTTTGTATTTATGTTTGAGGCTGGATTTGTAAATGACTAAAAAACCTAAAAAAACCAAATTTAGCGCCTGTTTTTCTCGATGAAACGCCGTACCCTCTGCGTTCTCTATGGCTCAAGGTTTGAATTTTGGCTGCGTAACATCAGTTTAATAAGCAGCTACAGAGCACCATGAGTATGCTCTGCTGCGGAGTTCGCTTTAGGCTTTAGATTTGGCATTTTTCTGCATCGCACTTTAGTGATTCAAAATCCTCTACCGTTTTATCCACCGCAATAGGCTCCGCCAGCAAGCGCCCAATGGCGACGCCAAGCTGCAAATCGTCCATCACGCCAAAGTGTTGCATACGAATCACTCCCTGACGATCAATCAGTACAAAGGTAGGCGTACCTTGCATGGCATAGGCCTGCATTGTCAGGGGGATGGGGCTGCTATCCGCCACCTGATCGATTCCCACCGAGAAGGGGATCCGGTATTCGTGCAAAAACACCTGCAAGACATCCGCCCCCATCACCGCGTGATGCTCAAAAACCGTGTGCAGCCCAATTACAAGCAGCTCAGCGGGGGCAAAATTGCGGCTTACCGCTACGGCCTGTGGGATGCCATGGCTCACACAGCCTGGGCAAAGCATCTGAAATGCATGCAGCAAAACCACGCGTCCGCGCAAGCTTGCCAGCGATGGCACTGGCTGATTAAACCACTGAGAAACGCGTAGCTCTGGGGCTTGATGATGAGGCATTTTACTTTCCTTTTTTGCAGGCAGGGCAGCTACGCCCTGCCGCCCTTTTTAAACCACTGGATTTAGCTTTACTGCAGGGAAATCCACCGGCACCTGAAACGCCACATTCACGTAATTGGTAAACAGATTCAACGCCACATGCGCAAGAATTTCGACGATATGCTCGTCATCAAACCCTGCTGTGCGCAGCGCCTGCACATCGCTATCGCTTACCTGCCCACGCTCTTTCACCAGTTTTAATGCAAAGCTCAAAGCCGCCGAGGTTTTGGCGTCAGTAGACTGCCCAGCTTGTGCTGCGGCCATTTCAGCCTTACTCAGCCCCGCGTTCACCCCCAACAAGGTGTGCGCGGCGAGGCAATATTCGCAGCGGTTGTAATCCGCCACGGCAACGGCGATTTGCTCACCCAATTTCGCCCCCAGCACACCCGCACCCAAGGCACCAAAAGCAGTCCACATGCTTTTCAGCGCAGCGGGTGAATTAGCCACCGCCCTGAACATATTCGGCGTGGCGGCAAAAGCACCGTGGATTTGATCGAGCAATTGCTTACGATCGGCGGTTGTTTCGGTGGCACTAATAAGATTTACGCGTGACATTTTGATTCTCCAAAGTAAATAACAATCAGGCTCTCAGAAAAGAACTACTCATTCACCTTACCCGGCAACGACAGGTTTCCTGACGCCACCTTGAACACATTCGCCACACATAGCAGGGGCGAATGAATGCTCTCGTTAACGCGCAGAGCGGCGCTGACGCCATCAAACCCCGCGCTATTGACCACGCCGATATCATCAAAAGGCACGTGCACTTCCAGCGTATTGCCTTTAAAAATGGGGCTCCAGCCTGGGCTATCGATCAAAATTGGCAAGCCCGGCCAAGTTTTGGGCAGACGAGGCTGGCTCCCTGCGGCGATATCGACCACTTTTAAAGCATCCTTACCGCAAGCCTGATCAACCTGTAATACCACCCAATGCGAGTGCCAAAAATTGCCGTCATTCTTAGGATTGCCATCGCCGTTTTCATCAAATAGCGGGGTATCGTCAAAATCAGGGTGGACGGTCACGGCAAAGGCCAAAATACCGCTTTTAGGTTCAAAACCTACCATTGCTGGATCCAGCGTGGTGGGCCAAACGTAAGAAAATACTTGGCTACCGGCCAGCTTGCCGACTTTGGAGGGTTTTAATTTCCCCGCCTTGCCTGAAGTGACAATAGAGAAAATCGCCGTATTTCCCTCGGTGCGTATGCGGGTTTGCACCAAATCAAAAGAGGCTTGCACGCCCTTGGCCGCAGCACTTTGGATGCCATGCTGGTGGGCAAAACTGGCCGAACTGATTGCAGCGATAAATACTGCTAAATAGATATTTTTCATCATGACTTCCTTGTAAAAGTTTACACAGCACGCGCATTAAATTAGGAATCCTAACTAAATAACGCAAAAAAAAACACCCTAAAGATTTAGCCAGTTACGGCTTACCACCTGCTCTTCGGCCGCAATATGCTCGGGGCAATCAAGGCGCAATAAAGCCTTAGGCAAGGGCGCATCAAGCAAGCGACAATGATGCGGCGCGGCTGGATCTGCATGCACACCAGCAGCAAAATACTTACAACTTACACAAGCGCGGATTTCCGGAAAACGCTCCGCCCGCTGCAACTGGCCAATTAAGGCCAGCAAAGCACTAAACAACTCATTTTGCGCAGACTCCGGCAGGCCCTCTACCGCCGCGCTCGCAAACTGCATCGCAGCTGTTAGCTTTTGCGCCAATTCATGCCCCGCCAAGGTTAGCTTTAAGGCAACGGCACGGCCATCATCGGCTGCTTTTACTTTCTCCAGCAACCCTTTAGACGACAAGGATGCCACCGAATCGCTCGCGGTTGCGGTGGTTACACCCAACTGCTGAGCCATCCAAGACAAGCGCACCCCCTCACGGCGGCCATGCAAAATCTCCAACACATCCAGCTGAGTAGGGTTTAGTCCCTCTGCCGTAGCAAATTGCCATGCGCCGGTCCGCAGCACTGAAGCGATGCGGGAAATTGCACTGATAATTCTTTCACCCTTTGCAGGGGTATCGCCCCAAGGAGCTTTTTGATCGTTGTCCATACCGGCATCATGATACGGCCCCAGATAACTGTCAAGGATTCCTAATTAATATTTAAAAGCCTGCTATTGCCTTGAACATCAGAGTGGCAGCCTCACCTTGAACTGAGCAACGCCAAACTCAGCCAACCGACCATCAAGAGTGAATACACCATGAATGTGCTAAAAATTGCTGCTTTTTCTGATGGATCGCAAGGCGGTAATCCAGCGGGGGTGGCGCTTTGCGACGCCTTACCTGACGCGCCCACCATGCAGCGTATTGCTAAGGAAGTCGGTTTTTCTGAAACCGTTTTTGCTGAACCAGACCCAAGCGGCTGGCGGCTTAGGTATTTCTCCCCTGAATCAGAAGTGCCATTTTGTGGCCACGCCACCATTGCATTAGGTGCGGCGTTGGCGCTGCAAGCTGGCGATGGTGTGTTTCAACTCCAGCTTAATCACGCCAAAATCAGCGTAGAAGGCCACGCTCAAGGCGGCGAATTAACTGCAGCATTGCAATCCCCACCTACCCACAGCAGCGCCGCCCCCGCCGAGCTGGTCACCGCCGCACTCAAGCTCTTTGCTCTCGATCAGCAAGACTTAGACTCGCGTATCAACCCCGCCCTCGCCCATGGCGGAGCAGATCATTTGGTGCTGCTGCTCAAGTCCCGCGCTGCGCTAGCGGCGATGCACTACGACTTAGACAGTGGGCGTCAGCTCATGAAAGACGCAGGCTTGGTGACTATCTTGCTGGCTTTTGCCGAGAACGATCAACTCTTTCACACCCGCAACCCTTTTGCATCAGGCGGCGTGTATGAAGACCCCGCCACCGGCGCGGCAACTGCGGCCTTTGCTGGCTTGCTTAGAGATATAAACTGGCCACACGGCGGAGTGATCAATGTGATTCAAGGTGAAGACATGGGCATGCGCTCGTTATTGCGGGCAAAAATTGGCCCAACCCTTGGCGAATCCATCCGCGTGTCTGGCAGCGCCCACCTTATGGGGTAAAGCGGTGCTGCCGCATACTCAACCGCGGCGGCAGAGCAACGTCCTTGTCTGTAAGCCGCTGATTTAAAGCTTTCAAAGCCCCATCTTGCAAACCGCCATACACAAACATTAAATGTAAGTAGATCGTATCAATCCGTGGGCACGCCCACTCTACATTGACTCATGCGGCTAAAATTCACCTTTACGCATAGCACTGCATAGCGGTTTATTTAGGGAACCTCGAAAAACCCATCCGGTCTCATAATACTGCGCTGCGCTTTAAAAAAACTTCCTTACATATCAAACATATGCAGCGTCGGCTTTTTTAAATCGCGCCTTGTCTTATTTAGAAATATAGGTTTTTCGAAGCCCCCTTTAGCCGATCAGTTTGATAAAAAAACAAAAAAACACCTGCTCTCACGAAACAAATGCCATCGTTTTTATATCAAAATAGTATTTACTTGTTATTCGAAGCACATTCAAACTTTATTGACTAGAGTAGATTCACGCACAATAACAGCTTATCCCATTACTTTAAAAACAAACAGCCTATTCCTGCTCTGGCTTTAATTGCCATGGTATTGCTGCGTGCGTTATCCAGATCGTTTTAATCACTCACTTTATTCTTGGAGTAAATAATGATTTTTAAAAAAGGATTTCGCACGTATATCACCGTACTGGCTGCTGCCTTAGGTTTTTCAGGCCACGTAAATGCTCAGGATGTAGCCATTAGCTTAAGCTTTGATAAAAATACTTTATCAGAAAACGATGATGTATTTGTAAATGTAACAATGAAAAACACCACCTCATCCCCGCAATATATTTTAAAATGGCATACGCCTTTTATTGCTGCACAAGAAGCTTTATTTGATGTTTATCGGGATGGAGTAAAGGTGAATTACCTTGGCCCTATGGTAAAGCGCCCTGCTCCAATTGCTAGTGATTTTTTTGAGCTAAAACCTGGCGCAATCTATCAGCAAAAAGTGGAATTATCCGCACTTTATGATATGCGGGTCAGTGGCAATTACACCATTCAATACCGCGCTAATGCACCCCATGTTTTAACTGACAAAAAATCAAACGGCATTAGCCAAGAAGCGCTGATTTCCCCTTCAGATAGCGTCAATATCTGGATTAACGGCAGCCTGCCACGCGGCAGTGTAAGCAATGAGCTGGCACCGGAATCTCTTGCAGGTGGCGCGCTCACGCTCAGCCAGTGCTCCGCATCGCAAACTGCCTTGGTTAAATCAGCCTTTAGCGCAGCGCAAACCATGTCCCAAAATGGGGATAGCTATCTGCAAGCTGGCACAAATAGCGTGCGTTATAGCACATGGTTTGGTAAATACGATTCCGCCCGCTATGCCACGGTAAAAAGCCACTATGTGGCGATTAAAGATGCGTTTTTAAATAAGCCAGTGACGGTGGATTGTGGCTGCAAAGACACTTATTTTGCCTACGTTTACCCCAACCAGCCTTACAAAATATATGTTTGCAACGCATTTTGGACAGCGCCGCTCACGGGTACAGATTCCAAAGGTGGCACTTTAGTGCATGAAATGAGCCATTTTTATGCGGTGGCCTCCACCAAAGACAATGTTTATGGCCAATCTGGCGCTAAAAAACTGGCTATTAGTGACCCAGCCAAAGCCATTGCCAACGCCGATAGCCATGAGTACTTTGTAGAAAACACCCCAAGTCAGCCTTAAGCCAACTAGCCGGTGAACAACCTTTGCTCACCGGCCCCGCCAGAAATGTCTTCGTCATAAATCTTACCTATTAGTGAAATCTGATATTGATAGTCTGTGCATCTGCTCAAGCCGCCCTCCCCTATGCAGCTAAAAGGATCTATTGATGAAACTTGCTTATATTGCCGCAGCCGCTCTTTGCCTTTCTGCGATTCCTGCCCACGCTTGGGATCAGACTACGCATAAGCGCATTGTGCTAGATGCGATGGCCTTTATTAAAAACAATCCCAGCAGTAATCAATATCAGAAACTGGCCGCAGGCATTAGCAAGGCGGGTTTTAGTTGGGAGCAATTTGCCGATGCTGTGGGTCAAGGCGCTTACGATGTAGATGACTTTGCCGATACTTATCTTTGCGGTGCCACCACGGGCAGCTGTCAGATTTCACCGGTATACAGCACGCTTAAAATTGCCCAGTACACCTCTTACTGGCATTTTCAAAATCACACCGCTGGCGCTGACATACACGGTAATAAATTTGGTGGCTACAACTATGCCAAGCTAACGGTGGCGGGCGATATCGACAAACTGGCTAAAACTTGGCTGATTGGTGATTATCTAGACGATGGTCCTGGTGGATTAAAAGGCTGGTTTGGCGACAGCTCCAAATACAATAGCTACGGCCTCACCGAAGCCCATTACCGCTTGGGCGGCACGTCTACTGCCAATATGTACGCCGATTTTGAAACCATGCCATTTCAGCCGATTGATAATCTGGGCCAGTACTGGTGGCAGCAGTTTTTGGCCAAACCCAGCGCCCAGACGCTTGGTTTTGTAATGCACACCACCGATTTATTACAGCCCCACCACACTTGGACTACCTCCGCCAATAATCACTCCGGCTGGGAAACATGGGTGAAGGATTATTACGATTCTGAGCAGCTAAATAACCCAGCCTTAGTTAGCGCTGCTTTAAAAGACTTTAGCCCGCTTAGCCCTAGCGACACCGATATTCGCCCGCTTCTCACCGAAGGCGGCACCTATTCCTATAAAAATGGCGGCATTGTTTTATCCTCCACCGATCATGGCGATCGGGTGCGGGTGGCCAAGCAAATGATTCCCCACGCCATTGCTATGGTTGTGCATCTATTAAATCGCTCTGCAGAGCGCCTTGCCCAATAGGATGGCCATGATGTTTAAGCTTTTTGCCGGTTTAACGCTCATTCTTGCTAGTACATGCGGCCAAGCACAAATTTCCTATCAGCTGCAAAACAATGCGCTGGCGGCCAAGATGAATGCAGAAGAGCTACACCGTTTTAGCTTAGACAATATGCAGCAGCTGGCCGTCGGAAAAGCACCGCTTTCCCGCACGGCTTTGCTGGCGCAAATGCTAAGCCAGCGACTACTAGCGGCAGAGGCACGGCGGCTATACCCGCCTGAAGTATTGCACCCCGCCAGCCGTATCGCCTTTGCCCGAGATGTGGCGATTGAAGATCGGCTGGCCTCTTCCCTAAGAGCGCTGTATGGCAAAGAGCTGGATCAGGCGGTTAAAGCCCTGCCTGGTGGCACGCTCAAAACGCTAATTCAGGAAGAAAACACCCTAAGTGCCAGCCAGCAGCAGGCTATTTTTGGTGCTCCCGCACAAGCCACGCTGGAATACGCCTTAAAGCCTGCGCAAATTAATCTGGCCAAGCAAGGCAGCCTTTTGCGCTATCAGCTGCCCAATGGCCAGAAAGGCAGCCTTTCTCTCTACGATATTTACCACCGCCAAAATGTGCAGGGGCGAATCGAGCTTTACGCAGCGAATCAGCCCTATCTAAGCCAGCAGCTGCAAATTGCCTTTGCCAACCTGTATACAATTTACTGGGCGGAGCAAAAATTTGGCACGGCGGCCATAAATGACTACCGCCGCTGCTTAAACGATCAGGAAGACGCTGAAGCGCTGATGAAAATCTATGGCATTGGCGATCAGCACGATAGCAGTGATTTCTTAGATGCCTTAGCGAAAAAGGTGAGCAAGGATGAGGTGCAAGCCTACTACCTAGCGCATAAAGCACAATTTAAGCGCATCGCCAAGGTAAAAGCGCGCCATATCCGTGTAGCCGATGAAGCGCTCGCTAAAAAGCTGATCCTTAGGCTAAAAAATGGTGAAGACTTTGCCAGCCTTGCTAAGCAATACTCCATTGCGGATAGCGCTAAGCAGGGCGGCGATTTGGGTTGGATAGTGCATCAAGGCACGCTAAGCTGGCTGGCTCAGATTGCATTTAGCCAAACAGAGCTATCCCAAGCCTTTCGGGCGCCGGTGGGGCCAGACGACGCAGCCAGCTGGGACATCATCAAAACCGAGCAGCGCGTAGAAGACTATCAAAGCGCCAGCTCAGAAGCGGTGCGCTACGCCGCCAGCGCCGAAATCGCCCATCAAAAAGCCTCACAGCAGTTAAATACTCTGCTCAAACAACAGTGGCAAAACGCCAAGATTGAAGTCAGCCCAGCAGTAGGCAAGCTGACACTGCAGGTTTTGGAATGAAACGGCTATTAATCGCACTAGGGCTAGCTCTGGCTTGGCGGCTATGGCCGCAGCCGCAGATCAGCGCTCCACCACAGGCGCAACAAACCGCCAGCACCGCCACGCCACGCCAATCTATAGCCGCATCCGATTGGCTCAAACGCTTTTATCCAGATGCAGGCAACACCCAGCAAGCAGCACCGCCGGCTTATATTGCAGCGGCAGAAAGCATGGCCGATGCGCGCATCAATGGCGACCCACGTACCCCGCCCATCATACGCAGCAATAATTCAGAAGCCGCCACGCCCGCAGAGCTAGCCGATCACCCCGCCTATAAGCAGTATGAAGCAAGGCAAAATCTACGCGAGCTGGCCGCTTTTAGTGCGGCAGTCCCCGAAAAAATCCGGCAATTACGTGAGGATATCAACCGTGGCCGAGCGGCAGGCATTGCCCCAGAGTTGATCGCCGGGCAAGAAGAAAAAGTGCTGCAGCTAGAGGAGATGCGCAGCCAGCTGATCACTGAGCATCCAGAAATCAGTGCCACGCATTAAGCGCAATACGCTTTGGCACTTTATGCATCCCATCGGCTGCTTCTTTCTACTTATTGCAATAAATCACGCATTAATTTAACCTGCTGCTGACCAAGGCAGACAGAAAATTACGATTCTGCGCTTATAAATACGATTTATCACTGGCAGAAATGAATATGAAACTGAAGCATAACGGGCCTTCTGGTGCCTTTGTTGGCGCATCTTGGCTTGCGCTTTTTATTGGCTCAATCACCTATTCCACTGGACTATGGAATGCAGCTATGGCCTTAAATGAAAAAGGCTATTACTTTACCCTGCTGCTTTATGGTTTATTTGCGGCAATCTCTTTGCAAAAATCAGTTCGCGATCGCATAGAAGATATCCCAGTAACCAACCTCTATTTTGCTCTATGCTGGATTTCTATTGCATCGGCTCTGCTGTTACTGGCCATTGGCCTGTGGTATGCAACCATTACCCAGAGTGAGAAAGGCTTTTATGCCATGTCTTATTTACTTAGCCTATTTGCAGCAGTGGCTGTGCAAAAGAATGTGCGAGATATCGCGCTGTATAAATCGAGCACAGATGACGTTGGCAAAAGTGATTTAGAAAGCTTTAAATAACACTTACAATCTGCAAAACAAAGCCAAGGGCTTAAGCCCTTGGCATAGCGCCTAGCTCTAAAACATCTGCTCGACCAAACACCCACTGCACCAATAAATCACCCTCCATATCAAGCTGACTGCCCTGCTTGGTGAAACCCAGCTTTTTCACGAGTTGAGTTGATTGTGTGTTGTTTGGATCAACCTGCGCCACCACCGTACTCACCTCTGCGTCTAAAAAAGCCTTTAGCAGCAATTGGCGCACGGCAGCGCTGGCAAAGCCTTGCTGGCGGCAACTTGTCGCCACGGCATAGCCAATTTCTACTTGGCCATTAATAGGTGCACCTTTAAAGCCGCAACTGCCCACCACGGCATGGTCTGCCTTGCGGAGTAAATGAAATGGCCGCGCCCATTGCTCTGCCACACCCAAAGCCAATTGAGCAAGCGCGCGCACGGCCACAAAACTGGGTAATAGCGCATCACGGCCCACTTCTCCATATAAACCTTCAGGTATTTTATCCAGGGCAATCGCAGTTAAATCCTGAATAGGTGATAAATAAATTGGCATTGGTTTCCCATATTGCATTGCTACATACAATATCAGCCCCGTATTGGCAGCGCTAATACCAGATGCTCTTCATGAATAAAAACACCATCAACCCGCATTGAGTTCTTTTCTAAGGCATAAGGCTCAAAACCTAAAGAAATATACAACGCCTTTGCACTTTGATTTTCTATATTTACGCTTAAGCTAATTTGCACAATATTAGGATCAGAATAAACATCATCCAGCAAAATCAATAATAAGCGCCGAGCAATCCCTTGTTTACGCTGCATGGCTTGGGTATAAACACCAAATATAGTGGCCTTATGTTGCAATTTGGCCAAGCCATATCGTTTTAAACCTGCAATAGCAATTAAATTTGATTCTAAAAAAACACCATAGATCGTTTCATAAGGGTCACTGAGCTGCTGGCAAAAACTATCCAGCTCTCTGGCACGAATTTCCTCAGCATTAGGCCAAAAAGAGCGAGGGGAATTTTGTACCGCCTCTAACCGAATGGCTTTAAGTGCTGCGGCGTCATGGATGGTGAGTTTTCTAATTAACATGCAATATCCTGCAATAGTTAAAAACACCTTCCAATACTTAGCCGCGCTTAAACGCAATCACGTGGTCAATTTCTAATCGAATACCGATATCCTCACCCAGGGCGTGGTTGTGATGGCTAGGCACAAGGGATAGGACTTTCTGCCCAGAAGGTAGAGCTAGGGTGTAAAGAAACTGCGCACCACGGAATGCTTTTGCCAGCACTCTGGCTTTCATGCTGCTTGCATCGTCATGCAGCACATCATCAGGGCGAACCAGCACATCGGCTACGCAGCCCATGCAGCAGTTTTCTGGCATTTTGCCGTGCACGATGCCCAGCTCAAACTCAACCTTACCACCCGCAGCAACAACGCCCGGCAGTAACACCCCTTCACCCACAAAATCGGCCACAAAGCGGTCCAGCGGCTGGTGGTATAAATCGTAAGGCGTAGCCCATTGGCGGATACGGCCTTCGCTCATTACGCCGACCTTATCCGCCACGGCAAAGGCTTCCCGCTGATCGTGGGTCACCAAAATAGCCGTCATGCCTGCGGCTTTTAAGATGGCGCGTACTTCTTGCCCCAGCCTTTCGCGCAGCTCAACGTCTAGATTTGAAAAAGGCTCATCCATCAGCAAGAGCTGTGGGCGTGGGGCCAGCGCACGCGCTAAGGCTACACGCTGCTGCTGCCCGCCTGATAATTCATGCGGATAGCGCTGCTCAACATGATCTAAACCTACCAGCTTTAAAGCATCGGCCACCCGCGTGGCCTGCTCTGCTTTGCCAGCCCCACGCAAGCCAAAAGCAATATTTCCCGCCACGGTAAGGTGAGGAAAAAGCGCGTAATCTTGAAACACCATGCCAATCTGGCGCTGCTCTGGCGGCAGCATTTTTGCTGCGCTGCTCACCTCTTTACCCGCCAGTACGATGCTACCCGCTGCTGGCTTTTCAAAGCCAGCAATAGCGCGTAACACCGTGGTCTTACCGCAGCCAGAGGCCCCCAGCAGGCAGCCAATCTCTCCCACTTGCAAATCCAGTGACAAATTTTCAACTACGGTACGATCACCAAGGCGAATCGCAAGATCAGATAGTTGCAGCATATCAATCCTCAAAACAAACCAGAACAAAAAAACCTAAGTTCTGTAAACACGGGGAATAGCAAAAAGATAAAAACGCACCAGCTTTGCGGAACAGCTCAGAAAGAATAATTTCAAACATTAAAAACAAGCAAATCGTCATCCCCGAGTGTTTTTATCGGGGATCCAGTGATTTTTAGCTCAGTAGCGCTGGATTCCCGCCTTCGCGGGAATGACGACTCAATAAGCTACGCCGCTAGTCAGGAAAACCTATTCCACGAAAAAACGTAAAGCACGAACGGTGGTACGCGGCCACAGCCAAGGTGCTATTCATACGCTAAGCCATAAAAATTAACCTGATTATGTCGCTTGCTCATTTTTTGCCGTTTGTCTGAGCATATCAACATTAATAGAGTTAACTCGTAGGGGCGCTGCTTGCTGCGCCCTCGCTGAACAGGGCGCAGCAAGCAGCGCCCCTACAGCATACTGGCCTACATGTAATATATGGCTTTGTTTGAGCAAGAGACATCATCAGGAAAATCAATGTGTATTCTTGGCTTTTTTCGTGCATTTCGTATTGTTCGTGGACAAATAGCCTTTGTGCATATCATCAGTCTTCCGTTTTTCTTACCAGCAAAATGACTGGGATCAATCCCATCAGTACGATAAAAAAACTGGGCAGAGCGGCACGTTCCCACATGCCTTCGGAGGTCATTTCAAACACGCGCACAGCCAAAGTGTCCCAGCCAAAGGGGCGGGTCATCAGGGTGATCGGCATTTCTTTCATCACATCCACAAAAGCAATCAGCATCGCTGTGAGCAAACCACCGCGCAGCAGCGGCAGGTGTATGCGTCTGAGCACTTGCCTTGACGATAGGCCTAAAGACCTTGCCGCGTCTTCTTGATTACGGGTAATTCTTTGCATGGCACTTTCTACTGGCGCAAACGCAACGGCCATAAACCGTACAGCGAGTGCCAGCAGCATCACCAGCAAAGTCCCTTTTAATACTTGCGTGGTGGCAATACCAAAGTAAGCCACAATAGGGATCAGCAGATTATCCAGCCAAGCAATCGGGATAAACACGCCCACCGCCAACACCGTACCCGGCACGGCATAGCCTAAGGTAGCGATGCGCACCAGCCAGCGGGTGTCTGCATAGCGGCGCTGCACATACACCAGTAGTAAGCCCAATGCGGTAACAAGCAAGGCGGCCATTGCGCCAATGGCAATCGAGCGCAAAATGAATCCAAGATAGCGAGCGTCAAAATCCAGCGCCCAAACGCCTTTTACCCACACCAAAAGCTGAATCATCGGAATAATAAAGGCCATCAGCAGCACCAGCCCACACCACACCACGGCCAGCCAACGGCCCGCACCACGCAGCACGATACGTTCAGCCGTTCCGCCCCTTACCGCATAATGCCGACGACCTCGCCCCCACTGTTCGGCCACGGCCAGTACCAGTACAAACAGCACTAAAATGGAGGCCAATTGCGATGCCGCAGGCAGATTAAATAGCGAAAACCAAGACTGATAAATAGCGGTAGTAAACGTGTCATAATTAAAAATAGATACCGTGCCAAAGTCTGCCAGCGTTTCCATTAACACCAAGAGTAAGCCGCCCACAATCCAAGGGCGCGCCATTGGTAAGGCCACCTTAAAAAACGCTATGCGCCGCGACATACCCAGCATTTGCGCCGCCTCAAGCGCACGTTTGCCCTGCGTCAGAAAAGCATTTCTAGCGAGCAAATACACATAAGGGTAAAACGCCAGCGTCAGCACTAAAATCACCCCGCCGGTTGAGCGGATACGCGGAAACCAAGCCGAATCCCCCATCCATTCACGCAGCAGCGTTTGCACTGGGCCGGTAAAATCCAGCAGGCCAACTTGCACAAAAGCCAGCACATAGGCGGGCATGGCTAGCGGTAGCATAAGGCTCCAGGCAAAGAAGCGCCGCAGCGGAAAATCACACACTGCAGTAAGCCAAGCCAGCGAAACCCCCAGCAGCAGCACACCCACGGACACGCCCAGCAGCAGTATGGCGGTATTTTTAAGCACGCGGGGTAGCACATACTCAGAGAGATGCTGCCAAATTTCTGGCTGCGGGTGCAAGAAAGAAGACAGCACCACCAGCAGAGGAATTAAAGTGAGTAAGGCAATGGGTAAGGCGTACAGAGATCCTCTGGAGAACAGTTTTTGCATAAATGATTAAAAGCCCAGATGAGAAACGGGCAAGCAGAGATCTGCTTGCCCGTTGCGTATTATGGAGTGCGCTTCGTCAGCTCACAAGAAACAATTCTTATTCACCGATTAGATCATCGCAGGCCGGATCAACCCGCCGTTTGTATTGTTGGGCTTCGTTTCACTCAGCGCCAACCTACAGCCATTCAAATTTAGTTGCGCATCAACACTTATGTAACTTTTTTAGCGCATATCGGCTTGCAGCCGCTCTACGATATGAATGATGAGTTTGGGCAGAGACATATCAAGCAACTTGATGCATATAGTGCATTAGGTTTTAACGATAACCCGCCCTATCCATCAAACGTACCGCAGTGGATTGCAGCTCACCGGCTTTAGATACATTAATCACATTTGATTTAAATGACCCCCAGCCCGCCACCAGCGGTGAGGCTTTAATTTTAGGATTTGCAGGGAATTCCATATCTTTATCGGCGTAAAGATTTTGTGCTTTATCTGACGACAACCACTCTACAAGCTTGATAGCGCCTTCAGGATTTTTAGCATAACGCGTCACGCCAGCACCCGATACATTCACATGCACACCTTCGGCTTGTTGATTCGCCCAGAAAATACTGACGGGTAAATTAGGCTGCGCCTCAATCAAACGGCCAAAGTAGTAAGTATTGGCCACACCCACGTCACACTGGCCAGCGGCAATCGCTTTCAGCATGGCGGTATCGTCTTGGAACACGTCGGTAGCCAGATTATCGACCCAGCCGCGCACAATTTTCTCGGTTTTAGGCTCGCCATATTGGGCGATCATCATGCCAACCAACGACTGGTTATAGACTTTTTTAGAGGTACGCAGGCAAAGCTTGCCTTTCCACTTTGGATTAGCAAGGTCTTCGTAAGTAGATAAATCTGTGGCTTTTACTTTGTTCTTATTAAAAAACATCGTGCGGGCACGCACCGATAAGCCATACCACTCACCCTTAGGATCACGCAAATGCGCAGGGATATTGTCATTAAGGGTGTTTGATTTAATCGACTTTAACAGGCCCATTTTAGAGGCTTGCCACAAATTACCCGCATCCACTGTAATCAATGCATCAGCCGCCGTATTTTGGGCCTCAGCCCGCAGACGCTCCAGCAGAGGGCCTTCTTTATCCGTCAGAAGCTTAACTTCAACCCCTGTTTCTTTAGTAAAGGCATCAAGTAAAGGCTTGAGTAGCTGCTCATTCCGAGCGGAATAAAGCGTAACACTTTCTGCATGGGCCAAAGAAGTCGCAGCAAGCAAGGAGGCAAGTACAAGACGCTTCACGGAAATTCCTTCTTTAAAATGTAAACAAACATCACGAGGATTAGAAACCATTCTCAATACGCGGCAAAGAATGACATAGACACGCAAAGAAGGGAAGACACAAATACACTAAAAAACACCGCCCAAGCAACGCTCAGCACTACTTATACAACAAGCATAACCCAGCTAAATCAAGCAAGCTGCCATTCAGTAGCGGATCTCAATACACCTCTTTTTTTACCCCAACCATCATAGCTAAGGCCAGTAAAACGTGCGAGAAAGAGGCTTATCGAAGCGGCACGGTGTAAACACCATTGATACAAAGCCCCCCAAATTAAACAGCCTCCGCCCGCTTTGACGTTTAGTTTTACTAAACAACTTATTCAAATCATTTAGATATGGAAAATAGATGACTCAGTTTATGCTGGCCTCTTGTTAGGAATAAACCATTTTTAAGTAAGATTAAAATTATTAACAATCGTTTTTTCTAGTAAGAAAATTAAATCAATAAACACACAACGGGATACTAAACGTTTAGAAAGAAATGTCATTTTCAGGTAAATACGTTTACCCAAAATACAGTGCAAAAATGGCTAAAAATATAGCCTAATTTCATAAAAAACGGCTTTACTTTCCAAACTGTTAGTAATTTAAAGCGCTCATCACCCAAGAGGAAGCATCGCAGGTAGCGGCCTATCTTTTTGAAACTCAACACCCTAAAAAATAAGCCACCTGCTGTTTGCTCGGCAAGCACGCCCTCTACCGAGCAAAAAAAATCTCACATGAAATGGAATAAAACGGCGCAGTCGTACGTCCACCTTAATAAGTATCGCTTTGCATGCTGCAAAGCCCTTTTCTTAAACAGGATCAATATGACGCGCCCTTTTCGTGCCACCGCAGCCCCGCTTTGTACTGCTCTTTTATTGCTGACTTGTAGCTCTGGTTTATGGGCAGCTGACATGAGCCCCGTAAAATTTGACAGCCAGATCCGTAACAATTCACTGGCCCTGAGCCCAGATGAAAACACCGCCGTGGTGTCTTATAGCGAGCGCTCAGAGCTGCTTGTTTACGATCTTAAAAAAGGTGAACTTCGCCAAACCTTGCCAGGCTATATCACGCCAAGAAATATTGTTTTCGCCCCAGATGGAAAATCGTTTTATGTCTCCGACAGCAGTCTGGGTGAAGTCATAAAAACAGATACCACCACACTTCAAATCCAATCGCGCATGGCCGCAGGCCCAGGTGCCTTTGGCACCGCGATCAGCAAAGATGGCCAAAATTTATATCTGAATAACCAAGCTTCAAACACTGTCACCCGTTTTGACACCCGCAGTGGACTGGCGCGCAGTGTGATCACCGGCTTTGCTCAACCACGCCAGGGAGTAAAGCTAAGCCCCGATGGCAGCAAGCTCTATGTCACCAATTTTCTAGGCGACAAAGTCACCATTGTTGACACTAAGACCGACAAAATTGAGGGTGAGATCAAAGACTTCAGCAAGATTCGCGCAATTTCAATTAGCGCAGACGGCAAGACGCTGTTTGCAGCCAATAGCGGCACACACACTCTTGCTGTTGTAGATATTGCCAAGCGGGAAATCCAGAGCCTCGTCGCTGTCGGCCGCGAGCCTTACGGTGCAGCGCTCTCGCCGGATGGTCGTTTTATTTATTCGGGCAATCTGGCCGATCAGACTGTTTCGGTGGTTGATGTTGCCACTCTACAGGTGGTTGCCACCATCACTGGCTTTAAGCAGCCGCGCCAAGCCATTGCATTTACCCGCGACGGAAAATTGGCCTATGTGCTGAATGAAGATTTAAGCATTGCCAAAGTTGACCGAGATACCCAGAAAATTGTGCAGCAAATCACTGCCGCCCCAAAGTGAGCACCACTTTAATAATGCAGATCTAGCGAAGCGGGATTCCCCTGCCCAGCTAACTGTTTCCACACCCGACAACACAAAGGATTGATACGCCATGCTTAAACGCGCCCTTTTACCCGCAGCCCTCCTTTTGCTGAGCACTCATGTTTTTGCCTCACCCGCAGAAGACAGCCGTGCTCACTTTCAAAGCATCGCCTCAGGGGATGTTGTACAACTGATGCAAAACTACGCCGAGCAAGCACAATTCAACTGGGTAGGCGGCCCTATTGATGGCCTCTATGCTGGCAAAACAGCCATCAACACGGTATGGAGTAAATTTACCCAAACACAGGGCACGCAAAAAGTCAGCGTCGAAAAACTAGAAGAATCACTCAATCCCAAAGGGGCAACCGTCACTGCCAATGTTTTCTTTGAAGGCAAAGCCAAGATCAAAGTCCGCTATGTGCTGACCTGGCGTGAAGGAAAAATCATCAGTGAAACATGGCAAATTGATCCACAATTAAATTTTAACTAAGCGCATTCCATGCGGCTCGACGAACACGAGCTTCTGAATATGCTGCCCCGCCTGCGCAGATATGCGCGGGCGTTAGTGCGGCATAAAGAGGAGGCAGATGATCTGGTGCAAGACACACTAGAACGCGCATGGCTGAAATCCAGCCTGTGGCGAGGGGTTGCTGATATGCGCGGCTGGTTATTCAGCATCATGCATAATCTGCACGCAGATGGTGTTCGCCGCCCGCGCATTCACACGGTTGAGCTGGATGACAACACCCCGGAAATCCCAATTGCCGCCCGGCAAGGAGAACAGCTGGCGATGCGTGATTTACAAGCGGCACTCAATCAACTGCCCGATGAGCAAAGGGAAGTATTATTACTCGTGGCACTAGAAGAAATGGCTTATGCAGAGATTGCTAAAACACTCAATATTCCTATCGGCACGGTGATGTCCCGGCTATCACGAGGCCGTGAACGCTTACGCATCGTGCTAGAAGCACAAGATAAACCTGTCCGCTTAAAAATCGTCAAATGAGCACCCTATGATGAATCCAACGCACACGGTGACCGAAGCAGAACTCCACGCCAGTATTGATGGGCAGCTCTCCCCTGGCAGGCGGCTGGAAGTTGAAGCTTATCTGGCAGCGCACCCCGAAGAAGCACGGCGTATGCAAAGCTATCAGGCACAAAAACAGGCGCTGCGCGATTTATATAATCCTGTGCTGGATGAAAAAATATCCGCTCACCTACAATATGCAGCCAAGCCGCCAAGGCCGTGGCATTTGCAAAGGATTGCCGCTGGCATCGTCATCGCAATCAGCAGCGCCGGATCAGCATGGGTCGCAAGAGGGCTAGCCGATGAAAACACGCTACAAACCGCCTTTATCCAGCCCTCTGTCGGTGATTACGCCCCCCATAAGTTGGCAGATTTTGCCCGACGGGCCGCCGTGGCCCATGTTGTTTACAGCCCAGACACCCGCCGTCCTGTTGAAGTTGGCGCTGATCAAGCTAAACAATTGGAAAACTGGCTGTCGAATCGCTTAGGCGCCCCGATCAAGCCACCCAGCCTGCAATCTGTCGGCTATACCCTGATCGGCGGCCGACTTCTGCCGGGCGAGCGCGGGCCGGTTGCCCAGCTGATGTACCACGATGCATCCGGCCAAAGGCTAACGCTGTATGTCACCCAAGAAATCCCATCAACCCAAGCCACAACCGACTTTCAGTTTGGTCAGGACGGGCCAGTAAACGTATTTTACTGGGTGGATAAAAGCATGGGCTATGCGATTTCCAGTGGTACTGCTCAAGCGGATTTATTGCGTGTTGCAAAATTTGTTCACCAGCAAAAAATAATGATGTAAGCCCGCCTAACAAGCCAACACTCAGATCTTGCCTTTGGCGGCGCGCTACCAAGCGTCCCCAAAATAACACTCCGCTATTTGAACCACCTTGCTACAGGCAAATTTTTGGCTGGACAATCACGGTCGTAACGCTTAATTTATCGAAATTCAAGATCACTCACTTCCTTCTGAGCCACACATGCTCAGTAAGTAAAACTCCCCATCCTGCCTCTAATCGAGTTTCTACCATGCTCTGGTTTCGTAATATTCAGCTCTACCGTCTTAATCCCGATCATGCGCTTAGCGTTGAATCGATTGCCGAATCCTTACTTAAAAAGCCATTTTTCCCCTGTGGCAGCCACGACTTAATGTCGCAAGGTTGGGTTGCCCCTGCTCCGCATATTCCTGACGAATTCATCTTTGCCCGCCAAGATATGGTGTTGGTTTGCTTAAAAACAGAAGAAAAAATCCTGCCCGCAGTGGTGGTTAAACAAGAAGCCGAAGAGCGCATCCGCCAGATAGAGGAAGAAGAAGCGCGCAAAGTAGGCCGTAAAGAAGCCAAAGATATTCGCGAGCGCGTGGCAGAAGAGCTACGCCCGCGCGCCTTCACCCGCGTCAGCACCCACCGCGCGCTGATCGATTTAAAACAAAACCTCATTATGGTGAACAGCTCCGCCGCTTCTAAGGCCGAACACTTACTGGTCTCGCTCAGAGAAGCATTAGGCAGCCTGCCAACCCGATTGATTCAAACCCAAGTCACGCCGCAAACGGCCATGACCAGTTGGCTAGAAAACGAAGTGCCGGTGCCGTTTGAGCTAGATGCCGATTGCGAATTAAAATTCCCAGGAGATGACGGTGCGATTGCCCGCTTTGTGCGCCAAGACTTACACAGCGACGAAGTAAAGCAGCATCTTGCCACCGGTAAATTAGTCAGCAAAATGGGCCTCACTTGGAATGAGCGGATTGCTTTTCAACTCACTGAAAAGTTAGAAATCAAGCGCATGAGCATGCTAGATGTGCTGCAAGACGAGCTAAAAGACGCGGATGTGGATAGCCAAGACGCGATGTTTGAATCTAGCTTTGCCCTGTCTGTGGGTGAGCTGCGTCAGTTTATTCCAGAGCTGATTACTGCGCTGGGTGAAGAGCTGGCGAGCTAAGCGCCCTGCCTCCCATACCAAAACGCCGCTCATTTTATGAGCGGCGTTTTTTTGCACTCCAGAATCAGCCTCTAGCTAAAACCTGAATCGCAACGTTAAAAAACCACAAAACACATAAAAGAAAACCATCGACCCCATGTATTTTTCTATAAAACGCGATGCAAGCTGCTAAATCAAGGATTTATAGCTTTACACCCCCGCTTTAAGCTTATGCATTTTGCTTTCAGGCAAGCTATTGATTTCCAATCAAAAAGCCCTAAACACTGCGGCAGATCCACCCTTATTAATACATTTCCCTGATATTTCCTGCCCTGTTTACGCCCCACACCATCCTTTATATTCCAAATAAATATATATAATTAATTTTATATTCTTTTTAGTAATTTTAAACGCTCGTTATAGTGCTTCACACCTTACCAAGAAAGCAATGCCATGCAAGAAAACCTCTTCTCTCTGATCGCCCTGCCCAACAGTCACTGCTGCTGCCGCTCACTTTAAACCACCCCTGCCTACATAAAACCGCTCCTTAACAAGACAAGGCGCAGGGACTCATTTTGCCTTTTTTTTCAGCACCACAGATATGTACCGAGGATAGTATGTTTAAACCATTAGCCATCGCGCTGGCCATTAGCGCTGCCTTTCCCGCTATTGCAGCAGAAACCACGCCCAATAAAGTAGAGCGCGTTACCGTAACCGGCTCTAATATTCGCGTCAGCCAAAAAGAAGGCGCAACCGCGGTACAAGTCATCACAGCCAAAGAAATCACCGCCAGCGGTAAAACCAGTATTTCTGATGTAATCCGCTCTATTTCAGCCAATAGCGGCAATAGCTATAACGAGCAATTTACGGGCAGTTTTTCTGCTGGCACCTCAGGCATTTCCTTACGGGGGCTCGGACAAAAAAATACGCTGGTATTAGTCAATGGCAAGCGTATTAGCAGCTATGCCACGGCACAAAACTTACAAGAAACCTTTGTCGACTTAAACAGCTTGCCGATGGCCGCAGTGCAGCGCATCGAGATTCTAAAAGACGGCGCTTCATCGCTCTACGGCTCAGACGCCGTAGCCGGTGTGGTGAATATTATTTTGTACTCTGAATTTAAAGGCACCGAGTTAAGCGCCGAGCTGGGCTCTTCCACCGAAGGCACGGGCCAAACCGAGCAAAACTTCTCGATCAAAACCGGCTACGGCAGCTTAGATGAAGACAATTTCAGCTTGGTTTTCTCACTGGATGGGCAAAAACGCAGCCAGTTAGACCAAAGCGATGTGAGCTGGATGAAAGATGGTGATTTTAGAAATCAATCTGGCGGCAGCCTAAACCGCGTCACCACCAATTTTTATAATGGCGACCCGACCAAACATATTGGCGGCTTACAAGGCCCATTACAGCTCACCGACTGGGGCAGTATTTCTGAGGGCAAAACCGGCCAAGTGTTGGCGTATAACGATGCGCCGTATAGCACGCTGATTCCAGCCATTGAGCGCTATCACGCCTCGGCACGCGGCACGTTAAAAATCAATGAGCAGACACAGGCCTATGCGGATTATCTATACAGCTATTCGCGTGCCGATCTGACTTTTGCAGCACCACTCACCGTCAGCAGCAGCTTACGCGCTTGGAATAATCAAAAACAAGCGCTGGATACCATCGCTAATAAGCTGCCGGTTGGCCACCCCAACAACCCAGGCACCACGCCACTAGACTTCACCGCCACGCTATTTGATCTTGGCAAACGCTTAAAAACGGATGAAGTAACACTGCAGCGCATTCTGGCGGGGGTAAAAGGATCGGCACACGGCTGGGATTGGGATGCTTCACTGGGCTACTCCCAAAGCACGCTGAAAGAAACCGTGCAAAATTTTGTTAATCGCTATGAGTACGAAAAGGTATTAAAAGACGGTAGCTATAACTTTTCCGATCAATCTAAAAATAGCGAAGAAGTGCGTAATCGCCTACGCCTTTCTACCCTAAGACCCGCAAAATCCAGCCTGATTACCGCAGATATCAGTGCATCCTCAGCCGAGTTGTTTGAATTAGCAGCAGGCAGCGTAGGCTTTGCGACCGGCGCACAATTTCGCCAAGAGAAAATGGATTCACGCACCTCCGATGCCATTCTCTCTGGCACCGAATTACGCCCTGCCATTAATATTATCAATGGTTCACGCAATGTCAGCGCGCTGTTTGCTGAGTTTAATATCCCCGTCATTAAAGACCTGAATATCAACGTGGCTGGCCGCGCCGATCATTACAGTGACTTTGGCAATGCTTTCTCTCCTAAAGCCAGCATTCGCTATCAGGCCGCAGATTGGCTGCTGCTACGTGGTACGGCATCACGCGGTTTCCGCGCGCCCTCTTTACCAGAAATAACCCAAAGTTCGGCAGTAAGCTATAGCGCAGTGATTGACCCACGCGACCCAGTAGAGCCAACTAAATCACGCGGCGTAACCAATATCATTGCGGCAAATAAAGACCTGCAGCCAGAACGCTCCGATAACTTTAACTTAGGTTTTGTGCTTTCACCGACTAGCGATAGCAGCATCGGAATTGATTACTACAACATTAAGCAAAGCGGTTTGATTGGCACTCAAACTGGCACAGATATTATTGCTAACGAAGCCCGTGACCCTAGCAAGATTGTTCGGGACGAAAAGGGCCGCATCAGCACGCTCTACCGTCAGTACAGTAATCTGGGAGATAGAGAAACCTCGGGAATTGATATCGATCTGCGTCAAAGTTTCAGAAGCAAAGACTATGGCAAGCTGACACTAGGCAGCCAGATTAGTCATGTTTTAAGATTTGCAGAGCCGCCATCGACCGGTGAGCCTTTAAGCGACGGTGCAGGCAGCAACCAGTTTGGTTCGATTCCAAAATGGCGCGCCGTCAGCGATGCCACATGGGAGATCGGTGCATGGTCAACCACGCTGACTTGGAATTTTGTTGGTGGCTACGATCAAGCCAATCCAAGCGCCAATGATACCGAAAAACGTGTTGGCTCCTTTAGTACCTTAGATTTAAACATCAGTTGGAAGCTGCTAAAAGACACCACCCTCAGCGCAAAAGTACAAAACCTAAGTAATACCCGCCCACCTTGGGATTCTTCAACCGACTTTTTTGACTACACCCAAGCCGACCCGCGCGGCCGCTTTGCCTCGGCTAAGTTAACTTATAAATTTTAAAAAAAGCGCCGCGTAAAAGCCCTGCAATTCATTTATTGCAGGGCTTTTTCACACCCAGCGCTCCTAAATTCACCTGGAAATAGCTATATGAAAACAGCCACATTGTGGTTTATCGCAGGGCAGCATGTTTAAAATTAATTTATACTTAATACGCCATAGTCATTTAATGGCTCATAAATATAATTTACAGTCTGTTTTAGCAATCATCTACATCTTTATTTCGCTCGATACAGTGCTGCTGCAGCATGTGTTGCAACCCACGCTTACAGCATCTTCCTTGAGGTTCTTATTTTAAAACTTCAACTATACTTAATAAAAACCCGCTTTTTTTATTTTTTCACGCGATAGAGCATGTTTTGAATACACCTCCCCAGCATCGTTGGCCTAGCTTTCCCCGACAAACAAGCGTAGCGCTAATCTTTCTTCTATCTATTCAATTAACGCTGACTTATTTAAGCCACGATGGTCATTTTTCTATTTTTTGGATTCCTAGCGGCATAGCGCTTGCTGTTATTTTATTAGGGGGTGTTCGGTATTGGCCGGCCTTATTCTTAGGCTCTTTTGCCAGTGATTTATACAGTGGCAATAACGTCTACAGCTCAGCCATGATTGCCTTGAGCATAGTGTTAGAAACCACTTTAGCTTATTACCTATTACGCAAACTAAGAATTAAGAACACTTACTTTAATTCCTCACTCAGCCACGCTCGAGACTTCCTAAGTTTAGTGGCCATTACCATACCCAACGCATTACTCAGCGCATGTCTTGGGGCCGCGGTCCTTTATTATTCAAACGCCATTTCAGCAGAGACACTATTAAGCAGCATGCTTAAATGGTGGATGGGCAATACCCTTGGCATCCTCACTATTACCCCGCTGATTCTAATTTGGAAACAAACCACTCACTGGATAGAATCCAAACGCAAATTAGAAGCCATCGCCTGCTTTGGGCTGGCGTTTTGCTTTGGCCAAGTGGTGTTTTTAGGCTGGCAACAAACCACGCTAGGCATGATTGCTTATACCTACTGGGCTTTTCTATTTGTAATTTGGGGGGCAACGCGCTTTGGTCGCCATGGTGGGCTCTTAATTATCACCTTCACCATTTTGCAGGCCTTGATTGGGGCCATCGAAGGCTTAGGCGTTTTTGCACGCGAGCCAGATGATTTAATCAATCTATGGCTTTATGCCATGGCGCTTAATGTAGTCGGTGTATTGCTGGCGCTATTGATGCATGAGCGCAAGCAAGCAGAAAACTTGGCGAAAGAAGGCGAGGAGCGGCATCGCGCCTTGGTAGAATGGTCACCCGAGGCCATTGCGGTGCATCGCAATGGCAGTATTATTTATGTCAACCCTGCGGCCATTACGCTAGTAGGCGCAAAAACTGCGCAAGATTTACAAGGGCAATCCATCCTTCATTTAGTCCACCCTGATTTTTTTCAGCTGGCACTAGAGCGCTCAAAACGTATCGCCGCGCGTGATACAACAAACCCCACGATTGAAATCAAGCTCATCAAGCTTGATGGCCAGATTATTGATGTTGAAATTCAAAGCACCGCAATTATCCTCGATGGCGAACCAGCGATTCATGCCCTGATTCGTGATATCACCAAAGATAAGCAAGCCGATCTATACGAGCAATTTCGCAATCATATTTTAGAGCTGCTCGCTGGGGGCGAGCCCCTCATGAATCAGCTCGATGCCATCGTGCGCGGTGTAGAAAAAATAAGCCCCGCCACGCTATGTAGTGTTTTATTGCTTGATCACGCAGGTAAGTATTTTGAAAAATCGATTTCCCCTAGCTTGCCCGATTTTTATACTCAAGCCCTAAATGGCCTAGAAATTGGCCCAACGATTGGCTCCTGTGGCACTGCGGCTTATACCAAGCAACGCGTCATCGTTGATAACATTGCTAGCCACCCTTACTGGGTTAATTATCAAGAATTAGCCACCAAGGCACAGCTAGGCGCGTGCTGGTCGCAACCCATTCTAAATTCAAGTGGAGAGGTGCTCGGCACCTTTGCTATTTATCACCACACCCCTCATACGCCACAAGCACAAGATATCGCCATTATTGAGCAATCAGCCCACCTGGCCAGTATTGCTATCGAAAGACATGTGGTGGCTGAAAAACTAAAAAACAGCGAAGCACATTACCGCTTGCTGACTGAAAATGTATCCGATGTAGCGTGGAAACAAGACAGCAACCATATCATTACCTATATCAGCCCTGCAGATGAGCTACTGCGTGGCTATCCTGCGGCAGAAGTGGTGGGCCATCCTGTTTTTAATTTACTCACCGACGATGGTATCCAGCTGATTAAAAAGAAAATAACCCAAAGAAACGCCGCCGAGCAGCAGGGCATAAAAACCGGCGCTGCCACCATAGAAATACAACAACGCTGTAAAGATGGCCGCTTAATCTGGACAGAAATCCTCTCTACCCCTGAGCGCAATGCCCAAGGAAAAATCTGTGGCTATCACGGCATTACCCGCGACATTACCCAGCGCAGGCAAGCAGAGGCCGAGCTGCGTATCGCCGCAATTGCCTTTCAATCTCAAGAAGGCATGTTTGTTACCGATACCGACTGGACCATCCTGCGGGTAAACCAAGCATTTAGCAAAATCACCGGCTTTAGCGCAAAAGAAGCCATCGGCAATACACCACTGATACTCACATCGGTGCGGCATGATGCGTCGTTTTATACCTCAATGACCGATCGCATTAAGCTAAGCGGCACATGGCAGGGTGAAATCTGGAACAAACGCAAAAGTGGGGAGATTTTCCCCGCTTGGCTGATCCTCACCGAGGTAAAAACCAATGACGGCATGCTGACACATTATGTGGCCACCCTAACCGACATTACCTCGCGCAAAGCCGCAGAAAATCAGATCCAAAGCCTCGCCTTTTACGACCCACTGACCACGCTACCCAATCGCCGCCTACTACTAGATCGGCTAGGCCGAGCCATCAACAAAAGTACTCGCCATGATAATAATGGGGCTTTGCTATTTATTGATTTAGATAATTTTAAAACGCTAAACGACACACTAGGGCATGACAAAGGCGATCTACTCTTGGTGGAAGTTGCCAAACGGCTCTCTAGCAGCACCCGTGAAGGTGATACCGTGGCCCGCCTAGGCGGTGATGAGTTTGTGGTCATGCTAGAAGACCTAAGCGCCAATACACTAGAGGCCGCTACCGAAGCAGAAGCCGTTGGCGATAAAATAATCAGCACACTCAATCAATCCTATCAATTAGCAGGTTATGTTCACCACAGCACCGCCAGCCTAGGTATTACGCTATTTGGCGAAACGGCAGAAAGCATAGACGAGCCTTTGAAACGTGCCGATTTAGCCATGTATCAAGCCAAAGCCGCTGGCCGTAATACCCTACGTTTTTTTGACCCAATCATGCAGGCCGAAGTCAGCCAGCGCCTGGCTTTAGAAACAGGCCTGCGGGATGCACTAGCGCAAAACCAATTTCAGCTTTACTACCAAGCGCAAGTTAAAGGCAACAGTAAGCTTACTGGCGTAGAAGCCCTAGTACGCTGGCTACACCCAGAGCGCGGTATGGTTTCCCCCGCCGAATTTATTCCGCTAGCCGAAGAAAGCGGCCTGATTCTGCCCCTAGGCCAATGGGTATTAGAAACCGCCTGCATACAACTGGCTCAATGGGCCTCTCAAGCGCATTTACAACACTTGAGCATTGCCGTTAACGTCAGCCCTCGTCAATTTCACCAGCGTGATTTTGTTGAAAACGTATTGGCCATTTTGGCGCGCACGGGTGCAAAGCCCCAGCAGCTAAAGCTAGAGCTAACCGAAAGCGTGCTGATTGCCAATATTGAAGACGTTATCCTTAAAATGAGCGCCCTAAAACAAGAGGGTGTTGGCTTTGCCATCGATGATTTTGGCACCGGCTATTCATCTTTGGCCTATTTAAAACGGCTACCGCTAGATCAGCTTAAAATTGATCAAGGCTTTGTTAGAGATATCCTGATCGATAGCAACGATGCCGCCATCGCCAAAATGGTGATTATGCTAGCCGATAGCCTAGGGCTAAGCGTGATTGCCGAAGGGGTAGAAACCGAAGCCCAGCGCGATTTTTTAGCCCGCCACGGCTGCGACACCTATCAAGGCTATTTATATAGCCGCCCCCTACCTGCCCATGAGTTTGCCGCCTTTGCGCTTGCAGAGCTGGCCTTGCTGTAAGCCGATGCGGCAACACCTCATTCGCCAATCGTAAGCCACTGTGTAGCATAAGCCACTCCTCTACACGGAGTTTACGATCATGAATAAACCATTGCTCGCAACGCTCTTTATCCTGATCGCCGCCCCCACATGGACTAAGCAGCCCGTTGCCACGGGGTATGGCGGTGCGGTTGCTACGATTTCTGACCCTGCCAGCCAAGCCGCAATGCGCATTTTAAATGCCGGCGGCAATGCTATTGATGCCGCCGTGGCCGCGGCGGCCACACTGGGTGTCACCGATCCTTTTAGCTGCGGCGTTGGCGGTGGTGGCTTTATGCTGATTTATTCCGCCAAAGATAAAAAAGTCATTACCATTGATTCCCGCGAAACCGCTCCCGCCTACTTTAGCCCGCAAGTTTTCCAGAACAACGGCAAGGAAATAGAATGGGATGACGCCGTACCCACAGGGATTTCCGTTGGCGTACCCGGCACAGTGCGCGGCTGGCATGAAGCACTATCGCGCTATGGCAGCATGGATCTAGCGCGGGTATTACAGCCGGCCATTGCCGTAGCTGAGGACGGCTTTAAAATTAGTCCTAATTTTTACCGGATTAACCAACTTAACGAGGCTAAATTCGCCCGTTTTAGCTCTACATCAGCACTGTATTTAAAAGATGGCAAAGCCCTGCCCCTAGGCAGCACCTTTCGCAACCCAGACCTCGCTGCCACCTATCGCAGCTTGAGCAAAGGCGGTGTAAAAGCCTTTTACGAAGGCCCTTTAGCCGCGCAAATTGTACGGGCAGTCAACATTCCACCGGTCGTCAACGGTGTTTCGGTGCTCACTGGGCAAATGACGCTTAATGATTTAAAAGATTATGAAGCCCGCCTACGCCAGCCTATTCACAGCACTTATCGCGGACTAGATCTCTACGGCATGGCCATGCCCTCATCTGGCGGTATTGCTATTGCCGAAGCGCTAAATATTTTAGAAGGCTTCGATTTAAAATCCATGCCGCGTGATCAAGTGGAGCATCTCTACCTAGAAGCAGCAAGACTCGCCTTTGCCGATCGCAACGCCTATGTGGCCGATGGCGAATATACCGATGTACCTAAAAGCGGTTTGCTATCCAAAGCCTACGCCAGCGAGCGCGCCAAGCTGATCGATCTAAAACAAACCCACGGCAAAGTAGCCGCAGGCGATCCATTCTTATACCAAGATGATCCATCCCACCCCTTGCGCCCAAAAGTCACGCTAAGCACCGAGCCTGCCCACACCACGCACCTAACAGTAAGCGATAAGCAAGGCAACATTGTGGCTTATACCTTTACTATTGAGGACTGGGGAGGCAGCGGCATTGTCGTGCCGGGTAAAGGCTTTTTACTTAACAACGAAATGACCGACTTTGAATTCAGCGGCCCACATCCAAACGTCCCTGAAGCAGGCAAACGCCCCCGCTCCAGCATGTCGCCCACCCTCGCCTTTAAAAATGGCAAACCTGCATTTAGCATCGGCTCCCCTGGCGGCTCCACCATTATCACCACCGTATTACAAACCATCGTCAACCACGTTGACCTCGGCATGCCCCTAGGTGAAGCCCTCGCCGCGCCACGCCTCAGCCAAAGAAATGGTGATAAAACCGAAGTCGAAACGCTTTTGAAATTTGTCGGCAGCCCACAAGCTAAAGCGCTAGAACAATACGGCCATCAGTGGACAGAAAAAGACGAAATCGGCGCGGCCAACGGCCTGCAATTTAATCCCGATGGCAGCACCACTGCAGTCAGCGAGCCATTACGCCACGGCGGGGGCAGTGCGATAGTGCAGAGGCCGTCAAACTAACAAGCGGGTCACGCTCATTATGCAGAGGACAAAACCCAAAAAATACACTACTTACAAGCTTATATAAATGTTGATGAAAGCTTAAGGGGGTGGCAAAATACTTGCCATCCCCTTAATAAATTAATCGCCGCTACAGTTATCGCGCAAGACGAATTGCCCATCACAATTTTATACAGAGTGAAAATGAATAAATTATTGCAACTAAATACCGCCCAAATATTATGCAAAGGCGTGTTGGCGTTATCGATTGGTTTATTCGGAATTTTAGTTGCCAGTGGCAATCTGCTGGATTATCAATCTAATTGGCAATTCGTTCAGCATGTCTTGGCTATGGACAAGATGGAATCTTGGTTTGAGGGGAGCGTATTGCAGCAGCGCGCAATTCATAATCCAACTGTACAAACAGTGTTTTATATTGGCATTATTATTGGCGAAGCATTGTTTGGCTTACTTTGCACTTTAGGTGGCTTACTGATTCTATCCAGCCTATTTAAGGACAAAATTCGCTATTTAACGTTTGGGAAAATCAGCTTTACTTTGGGCGCATTAATGGCAATTCTGGTTTGGTATACTGGGTTTGCAGTAATAGGCGGCGAGTATTTTGCCATGTGGGCCAATAAATGGAACGGGCAAATGAAAGCCTATGCCTTTATTAGCTTTATTTTGCTTAGCTTGATGTATATCTCGCAAGCGGAACAACAATAAATCAGCAGCACCGTCGTCTGTACGAATCAACTTACACCCTGCCAGATTGCAGGCAGCAGGGCAATACGCTACGGGTAAGTATTACTTAGGCGTGCTTGGCTATGTAGCGGTGGCGGGCTTGACTATTTTTGCGACATTTAACCAGTAGCCGATCGCTAAGCGGGAAGATGCCTTCGCTCTTCCCGCGTTTAACAGCTCAGCCGTAACTTACTGAGTACGCTCGATAAGCCAAGTGGCCATGGGAGGCTTAGGTAATCGCAATTGCGCCACTTTATCTAAAACGCGTTTAGATAGCGGGATACCCCAGTTGATGTAATGCCCGCGTAAATCCATACCGGTTATTTTGGACATCAACTCATAATGTTGGTCGTACCTAAGCCCAACGGGGCCATCTTCTAATGCCTGTTGTTGCTTAGGGCTAAGCTCCCGATAGGCGCGGAATAAATCACGATAGATTTTCCACGATTTTGCTGGCACGGCATCCATAAGCTGCACCAAGAAAACCAATTTATCATTGACATCCGCATCGGTTTCAAAGTTTTTCATCTTCCCCCTTATGATTTTCTGCACGGCTTGGGTGTACATGCCCTCTTCTACCGTAGCCGGTGGCACGCCCATTTTCTCCATGGCATACAGCGAGAATAAATTGACGCTCGACTCCGTGCCAAAGGTATCGCACCACAAGGATTGTTGGTAGTTATGCCCTATCTCATGCACATTGCCCCAAAAGGTGCGCACGATATTGGGATCGGCCAGCTGCCAGTCACTGGTCACCATAATCGGGTAGCCCGCATGCCCGTAGCCGGCCACGATTTGCGGGCTCCATGCCAGATGCTGCTTTAAAACCTGCTTAGGATGTAAAGGGCCGCTGCCATCAAAGCCTGCCAGCCATTCGATGTTTTCAATGTGGTTATCGTAGTAAGACATCAGGGCAACGGGGTCTTTCAGATTTTTGGCCTGATCGCGTGGCACGGTAATGGCACTGCGGCGGCCTTCAATCCGCACCCACGGCCCTGGCCGTTTCAAAATGGCAGGCCAATCGGCAAGAGTATGGGTTTGCGTATTGAAATAAGGGGCTGCAATAGCGTCAGCAATTTCAATATAAACCGAGGTATTAGCGTATTTTTTAGAATTAATCTGGATAAACCCGCCGTACTGCGAGCGAATTTCAGCTGCGCCAACCTTAAGCGGGAAAGCCATACTGACGTTTGCATAGCGTCTTAGATAAGAATCATCATTAACCAATGAACCATCGGTATTAAGCACATCAACCTGCTCATTAATCTGCACCGAAACATCACTCAGATCAGCCGCCGTAGCGCCAATAGTCTTCACCTTAATCACCTTGCCCGCAGGGGCCCATAAACCAGTGTGTAAGGTGGTATACCAATCAAACTGCCAGCCAATGTGTTTAAACGCCTCGCTACGGCGATTCAAAGTAAAGCTAGCGCTGGTGCTGGGCGCGTCCGCCGCTATCAACCCAGGAAAAGCCGACACATCTCTTGGATAAGGCAACGCTTGCGTAGTGGGAGTCAGCCGGTTAATTAAATCCCTAGCTTGCTCCAGCGCTAATAACTTCGTGTTTTTTACGCTGATGGGGTATTTAACCTTCACCTGATCGCTTTGGCTGGTTTTCTGTTTGATCTCTGACAACAACTGCCAACGCTGATTCGCCTCGCCGTGATAGCTGTAAACATCCAATGGCTCGTTCACCTTACTTAAATCAATAGCAAACTGAGCAATACGAAAACTCTGCTTAGCATAAGCCCATTGCTGAAGCGCGCCGTTGTCGCATTTTTTAAGGACTAAGCGTTTGCCCTCATCCAGCGCAGAGGCCGCTAAGCATAATTGGCTATCATAAAGCCTGATGGTATTGGATTGAAAAACCCAGTTTTGACCACGCTCATTGGCGTCGCAACTGGCTACACCAATCAGGGAGCCAACTCGGATCGGCTCTTGCACTCGTAAGCATTGATTAGGCTCGGCAACCGAGATAATAAGATCTGAGGCGGGCGCTAGCGCCAATGCGTTGCCACCGATAAAAGCGCCACTACCGGCAACGAGCAAGCGGGCTATATCCGCCCAATAGGCGCAAGCAAGTGATTTTTTGGTTTTAAGCGTCATAGTAAATACAGATCCAATACAAAGGTTATAGAAGAGAAACAAGTCTCACTTTGGCTGAAGCAAACACGTCGCTGGGGATGCTGCAGAGCGACGGGCGCATCGCCACCCACGCCTCACTCAATTACTCTCAAGCAATCTTCAGATCGAAATTTATGCAAAATACTAGCACTTAGCCGAACATGCCAAACAACTACAAATGATGTAAAAAGTACCGAGTAAGCATATGTATTAAATTACTTGATATTTAATTACAATAATCTTCCGTCATAAAGCAGAAAACTACCGTATGGCGTTGCACCCTAAAAAGCATCCTTCTGGACCAAAACCATGCGGCATCCATTGGTTTAAAAGTCGCCTTGGCTTATTTACAAATAGCTTATCGACCCACCCCTTTTCTTACAACATAAGCACCATCATAGGCTTGATGTACCTATCCCCCGTTCAGTTCAATGGGCGCTACCTCGCTGAAGTGGTCCTTAATTAAGGCGGAATAAATCCTTACGCCCCTACAGATAGGCACTCAAAATGGAATTAAAACGCAGTCTAGTTACAGCCCTACTACTTTTAGCGAGCTTTGCCGCAGAGGCAAGCTGCATGGTGCTGACCCTGCAACAACAAGGCACACGCCTGCTGCTACAGTCAGACGCGGATTCAAACAAAACCAGCCCAGAGCGCTCGGCAAAAGACATCTCCAAAGATTTTCGGCAAATTTATACGGCCTTAGAAGAAACCCAAGAATGGGATGGCAAATTTGACGCGCGCTTACAGCGGCTTTCTCAGGAACTCTATGGCCCTCTACTACCCGCCATGCGCAAAGCATCTTGCATCGTATTTAGCATTGAGCCGCGTTTTATGCACTTTGCCTTGGATTTATTACCCATCGATGGCTCGCCCCTTTTTGTACAAAAAGCCGTGGCGTTTAGCCTTGGAAAACCACGGGCAGACACAAGCAGCCTTACCCCAAAAAGCCGTGGTTTGATCGTGCGCGATCTCGATACCGATCCAGAAGACGGCGCAAACGAGGTGCGAAAGCTTTACCCTAACTCCATTTTGCATAATGCAAAGAACGTTGGGGCAAAGCTATTTGTGGAGGCTAATTACGATTTCTTACTCATCAGCGCCCACGGCTTTGTAACGCCAGCCCTAGGCAGCGACTTGGCGGATCCAGATGACTCGATACGTTTAGGTAAAGGGGAGATCAACGCGGATGCGCTGGCCAAGGCTAAATTTAAGCTGCTGTACCTTGACTCATGCCAACTAGGCATGAGCAAACCGTTTATTGATGCCGCAAGCCGCAGCGGCGCGCGCCACTACCTTGCCCCCATCATCAGCAACGAATCCGGCCACTCTTCAACCTTAACCATTCGCTACTTTTTTGGCGATTTAAACAAGGGGAAAACGCCAATGGAGGCACTCTTTCATGCGCGTAAGCGGCTTTATCAAGACTTCCAGAGCAAAGCCAGCCGCACGGATCAAATCTTTTATGCCTATCCATTTAGGCTCTACATTTTATAGAAGGTGTAAATCGGCTTAACCCACCATGGCGGATTAAGCCTTAATCATCGCCCCCCCCCCCTTCTACCTAGTATCCAAAGGGCACAGCCAGATGCTGTTTGCCATACGTATTGGAAATAAAAAGCATGAGAATCCAGATCAAACCCAATATCCGTTTATTTGTAGATATCGAAGGCGCGGGTCTAGTACCTGATGGCCCCGTAATGCGTGAGAAACCGACGCTTATCCTACTGCACGGTGGGCCTGGCTACGATCATGTCAGTTTTAAGCCCGCGTTTTCTCAACTTACCGATATTGCTCAAATTGTTTATTACGACCACCGCGGCCATGGCCGTAGCGATCCACGCCCAAGCCATGAATTAACGCTAGATTACTTTGCGGATGATATCGTGCGGCTATGCGACGCGCTTGGCATCAGCAAGCCCATTGTTTTAGGGCAATCCTTTGGGGGGTTTGTGGCGCAGCGCTATATTGCCAGGCACCCAGCGCACGCGTCTAGAGTCGTGCTATCTAGCACTGCGGCCACGCTAAGTTTGGTGCGTAAATTAGCCATGTTTGAGCAGCTAGGTGGCACCGCTGCACGCGATGCGGCGGAGCGGTTTTGGCTTGCACCCAATGAATCAACTTGGCCCGAATACAAACGCCTATGCAAACCGCTTTACACCCAAACCAAAGCCGCGAATAACCATGCAGCGCAACGTGCTACCTTTAAACCAGACATCCTATTTACTTGGGCCAATTCAGAGCAGCAAGAGATGAATTTGCTACCTGGCCTTGCCCAAGCACAATGCCCTGTACTGGTATTAGCCGGAGAGCTAGATCCCGTTTGCACGCTAGCCGATGCACAAGATATCGCCAAGGCTTTGCCACAACAATGGGCGCAATTGGCCACATTCACAGCCTGTGGGCATGGCGTATGGCGGGATGCCCCCGAAGCCGCCTTTGCACAACTACGTAAGTTTATTATGGCGTAAGCCAATTTAGCCATATTTTCTAATGAATGGAGTGAACATGATGATGACACTGTATGCGTTTGGCCCTGCATTTGGCTTGCCTGATATGAGTCCGTTTGTCACCAAAGCGGAGCTGCTGCTTAAAATGGCAAAGTGCGATTATCAAACCAACCGTCATGGCTATGCTAAAGCGCCTAAAGGCAAGCTGCCTTATTTGCAAACAGACAATGCCTTAATTGATGATTCCACTTTAATTCGTTTTTATTTAGAACAAGACCAGAAAATTGATTTTGATGCCGCGCTCAGCCCCAGTGAGCGCGGCATTGCTTGGGCTTTTGAAAAAATGCTAGAAGAGCATCTTTATTATATTTCGCTCAAAGATCGTTGGGCCAATGATGAAAACTTTGCCAAAGGCCCAGGCATGATATTTAAACATATTCCATGGCCAATTCGTGGCTTAGTGATACGTCAAGTACGCCAAAAAATGAATCGCAAATTGCAGATACAAGGCATCGCCCTGCATAAAGAAAGCGATATTATTAAATTAGCCAAGAAAGATCTCGATTCCTTAGCCGATTTTCTAGCCGATAAGCCCTATCTAATGGGCGATCAACCCTGCGCAGCCGATGCCTCGGTCTATGCCTTTATGCGCAGCGCGCTTTGCCCCCTCTTTGATTCGGCCACGCACCAGCACGCCATCAGCAAAGCCAACCTCATTGCCTATTGCGATCGGATGACTAAAGAGTTTTACCCAGAAGCTCACACCTAACACCCATCAGGCCGCCCGCTTTGGCGGCCTGCTCACTACGCGCCCCTAGCAAACTCTCTCCCTTTTTTGCAAGTAGATTCCTCCCTATGCAAACCTCGCCTTAAACTGGTATATTAAATGCACATTTAAAAATAGAACTAGGGATACACCAATGCTTAATGCCAACAGCCGCAATTTAGTCCGCGCCACCGCGCCCATACTCAAACAACACGGCATTGCCTTAACCACTCATTTTTATGCACGGATGTTTCAGCACAACCCCGAGCTAAAGCAAATTTTCAACGAAGGTAATCAGCAATCTGGGGCGCAGCAGCAAGCTTTAGCTATGGCGGTAGCGGCTTACGCCGAGCACATTGATAATCCAAGCGTACTGGCCCCCGTGCTAACCCATATTGCCAACAAACATATCAGCCTAGGTATTCGCCCAGAGCACTATCCTATTGTTGGCCACCATTTACTCGCCTCTATTCGTGAGGTATTAGGCACGGCAGCAAGCGATGAATTAATTGCAGCTTGGGCGGCCGCCTATGCTCAATTGGCCGACGTACTAATTGCCGAAGAGGCACAGCTGTACGCAGCAGCAGCGTTTAAACAAGGCGGATGGACCGGCTGGCGTGGTTTTGTAGTGGCAAACAAAGTAGTAGAAAGCAGCGAGATCACATCGTTTTATCTTCGCCCCGCCGATGGCGGCAGCGTGCCAGATTACGCCCCAGGGCAATATATTTCTGTGCGGATGTTTGTACCGGAATGGCAGCTGATGCAGCCCCGCCAATACAGCCTATCTGACGCGCCGAGCAACGATTACCTGCGTATTTCGGTCAAACGCGAGCAAAGCGGCAGCTTGATCGGCCAAGTGTCTAATCTGCTGCACAACACGGTAAATATTGGCGATGTGATTGATTTAGCCCCGCCTGCGGGTGATTTTGTACTGCATCAAGATCGCAGCAGCCCCGTGGTATTGATTAGCGGCGGCGTGGGCATTACCCCGATGATGGCCATGCTTAAGCATCTCATCAAAACTGGCAGTGAGCGCAGCGTGCGTTTTATCCACGCCTGCCGCAGCGCCGAAGTGCATGCTTTCAAAGAGGTGATCACTCAGCTTTCCGTGCAGCACCCACCACTAGAAAAAGTGATTTTCTATGCCAACGCCACAGCAGACGATCGCCACTACGATCATACCGGTTATATTAATCTAGAAAAAATCGCCACCAACAGTATTCTGCCCGATGCCGATTACTACCTCTGTGGGCCGCTGGCTTTTATGCAGGCACAGATCAAATCACTGCAAGCACTGGGTATTAGCAGCGATCGTATTCATGCCGAGGCATTTGGAACGGGGGGCGTAGCATAAACGAAAGCTTTACCCACTAAGCCATCACAAGGGGGAAAGCCCCCCCCCTTGTAGCGCCCTTTTTCCCGATTTAAGCCATTGCCATAACCCCAGCCAGCACACCTACACACAATAAACTCAAGCGGTATTTTTACCCCTAGGTTTTTCCTAAAGATTCACCCCCAAAACACTCCCTTACCATCGGCAAAAAGCCCTTTCTTTCCCTCTAAAAAAGAGCTATCTGCCTTTTAGATATTGCTCTACAGCCGTTTACCTGCACCTGCCCACCTCACAAGTCAACCAAATTAATCCCAATAAATCATATAGATACATCGCTCATTCACGCGCAGACCACAGCCAAACAGCAATAGTTCAATGATAACTATTGCCATTTATCGCCGCGTTGACTTTAAAGATAAATCTGGACACTATGCCCCTGCCCCAACTAGGGGCATAAGACATTTACCTTATGCAGCATCTCGTTAGGCGAGGCTCCTGCGCAAATACAGGCCACTGATCTCACGACGTCCAGAGACGCCCAAGATCAGGACAGTTTTCATCGGATTAAGGTGTTAACCCAAGTGGCTTCTGGTTTTACCAGATACGTTGCACAGTGCTAAAGCTAGAACATGGAGATGAAAAAGCGCCATTCGACGTTATTTCCTGTCCCATACTCGTCCATCAACTGCTGTTTTCTTTTAACACGCACCCATCAAGGTGCTTGCGATTTTGCCTGTCATTATCTGAGGCCATTCAAAATGAAAACACACCAGCACGCCCACACTATTCAAGTTCTCGATTTAGCCGCATTGAGAAGCTGGATTGCCACCGCAAACCCCTCTGAACGAGCCAATCAATTGCTGGCTCTAAGCGTAGAAGACCTCAACGACGCATTCAACACCTTACCGGTGAATGAAGGCAGTGCGCTCATTACCTCTTTAAGCACAGAAAATGCGGGGCAATTGCTATTACGTTTGCACAGCAAGATCATCAAAGCGCTTCAGGACGGCATTCCGCGCCGCGATATGCTGACTATTTTGCGCAAAATGGAAAATAACGATCGTGGCAATTTACTCTCGCATTTATCCGAGCAACATAAGCACAACTATACCGCCCTGCTTAAATGGCCCAGCGAATCAGTTGGCGCTCATATGCGTAATAACTATATCAGCATCTTGGTTGAGCAATCAGTCAGTGATGCAAAGCAAGTTATCCATGATGCTTGGCATCAAGCTCAGTTATTCCAGCATATTTATATTACCAACTCCAATGGGCTATTAATTGGCGGCATCCCGCTTAAAGCACTATTAATTGCCGATCCACACATCAAATTAAGCGATTTGATGGATCCAAACCTCGTGCGTATTAATGCACAAACAGATCAAGAGCAAGCGGCTCGCCTCTTGGTGGATCGGGATTTATCATCCCTGCCCGTAGAAGATCAAGGCAAGTTAATCGGGGTGTTTCACGTTGATGAAGCGGCAGATATTCTAGAGCAAGAATCCACCGAAGATGCTGAGCTACAAGGCGGCTCTTCACCATTAGAAACGTCCTACCTAGCAGCAACACCTTGGCAACTTTGGCGTAAACGAATTGGCTGGCTACTAATGCTATTTGCTGCCGAAAGCTATACAGGTACGGTATTACGCGCCTTTGAAGAGCAATTAGAAGCCGCAATTGCCCTTGCCTTTTTTATCCCGCTATTAATTGGCACTGGCGGCAATAGTGGCACCCAAATCACTACCACCATCATTCGTGCCATGGCCGTGGGTGAAGTAACGATGCGCAACTTGGGCGAGATCCTTAAAAAAGAGGCCTCCACTGCGTTATTAATTTCTATGGGTATTGCTTTAGCCGCTTGGGTTCGTGCTTGGTCGCTTGGGGTTGGGCCTGAAATTGGTCTAGTCGTTACCTTAACCATTGTCGCCATCATTATGTGGAGTGCGATTGTCTCTTCAATCACACCATTAATTCTGAAGCGCCTAAGAATTGACCCAGCCGTTGTTTCTGCCCCATTTATTGCCACACTCGTAGATGGAACCGGCCTCGTTATTTACTTTGAAATCGCCCAGCTCATCCTGCCTGAGCTTAGATAAACGCACCATCTTTACAACGCAAAAAGGCAGCTTTAGCTGCCTTTTTGCATTTCAACCCGTAAGTACAATTTTAACGGTTTACTCAATATCACTCGACCAGCCATCTGGGCGAACCAGCGCGTTTTCAAAGCGAGAATGCTGGCCCACAAACACCAGCGGAATCTTGCCCACAGGGCCGTTACGGTGCTTACCGATAATGCACTCAGCTAGGCCTTTAAATTGGGTATCTGGGTTGTAGTATTCATCGCGGTACATAAACAAAATCAAATCTGCATCCTGCTCAATCGCCCCCGATTCGCGCAAATCCGACATCATGGGGCGCTTATCGGTACGCTGCTCTACCGAACGCGACAACTGCGAGAGGGCAATAATCGGCACTTTTAATTCTTTAGCCAGCGATTTTAAACCACGGGAAATCTCGCCCAGCTCAGTAGCGCGGTTTTGGTCTTTTGCGCCCGCCCGCCCCGCCATCAGTTGCAAGTAATCGATCACAATTAGCCCGAGCTGGCCACCACATTGCCGCGCTAAACGTCGCGCCTTGGTACGGATATCCAAGGCGGTTAAGGAACCTGTTTCTTCAATAAAAATCGGCGCTTCATTCATCCGGCCCACGGCATGGGTAAGGCGCACCCAATCTTCATCCTCAAAACGACCGGTTTTCAGCTTGTGCAAATCGATACGGCCAATCGAGCCCACCATACGCATCCCCAGCTGAGTTGCGCCCATTTCCATGGAGAAAATCGCTACTGGCAGCTTTAGCTCAATGCCTACGTGCTCGGCAATATTCACCGAAAAAGCCGTCTTACCCATGGAAGGGCGGCCCGCCACAATAATTAAATCGCCCGCTTGCATGCCCGAAGTCATGCGATCAAGGTCTAAAAACCCCGTTGCCACGCCGGTCACTTCGGATGGATTGTCTTGCTGAAACAAATGATCAATCCGCTCAACAATTTCTTTGAGAATCGGCGGCATGCCGATAAAGCCCTTTTGCCCACGGGACGACTGCTCGGCAATCTGAAACACCGCCGATTCGGCCTGATCTAAAAGCTCCGATGCTTCACGCCCACTGGGGCTGTAGGCCGCATCAGCGATATCCGTTGCCACCGATGCCAGCTGGCGCATTACCGATTTTTCGCGGACAATCTCGCCATAACGGCGGATATTGGCCGCCGATGGCGTGTTTTGCACCAAAGAGCCTAAATAAGCCAAGCCGCCCACATAGGATAGTTCTTCGTGGGTATCCAGCGCTTCGGCCACGGTAATCACGTCGGCAGGGCGACCTAATTCAACCAGCTTGGCGATCACGGCAAAAATGCGGCGGTGATCATCGCGGTAAAAATCCGCCTCAAACAGGGTGTCGGCAATTTTGTCGAAAGAGCTGTTATCCAGCATCAAACCACCCAATACGGATTGCTCCGCCTCAACCGAATGCGGCGGCATGCGGATGTTTTCAAGTTGCGTCATGGCGTGGTCAGGGTTACGATGCTCGGTCATTTTATCTATCTAAGGTGGCGTGCTGGAAGCTCGGCATTTTACGCTATTCACACTCCCAACGGCGAAATGCCACACCACCTCGTAAAGCGCAGAAAATGTTATGCCGTCTATTCATAAAACAGTTTTAGTGACCCACTCCGCTGATCGCATGTTTGATTTGGTTGATCGCGTGGAGGATTACCCCAAATTTTTGCCTTGGTGCGGCGGCGTTGTGGTGCATGAGCGCAGCGATACCATTTTAGATGTCACGGTAAAAATTGAGTTTTTAAAAGTCACCTCTTTTTTTCGTACCCGCGACATTAAATCCAAGCATCATATTGATATGCAATTTGTGGATGGGCCATTTAAAGCCTTGCACGGCGTATGGCGCTTTACCCCTTTGATGGAAGATGCTTGCAAGGTAGAGTTTGAGCTAGATTACGAATTCTCCAGCCGCAGCTTAGAAATGATTATTGGTCCAGTGTTTAATAAAATAACCAGCACCTTTGTCGATGCGTTTATCAAACAGGCAGATAAGCAAGCATGAGTGCGTTAATTAAAGTTGAAGTGGTCTACGCTATGCCCTCCTTGCAGAAGCTTCTGGCCGTGCAAGTGCCCGCAGGCAGCAGCGCCGAAGTGGCTATTCGCGCCTCGGGGATTTTAGACTTTTTTCCTGAAATTGATCTTAGCGTAAACAAAATCGGTATTTTCTCTAAAGCCTGCAAGCTTGATACCGTATTAAGAGCGCAAGATAGAGTTGAGATTTACCGCGCTTTATTAGCCGACCCTAAGGAAATTCGCCGTCAACGTGCATTAGAAGGGAAAGTCACTAAAAAAGGTGGCGCAGCGGTATAGCGGCAAGACAGATTTTCGGCAGATATAGCTACTTGTAAGGCAGAATAAAAGGCAGTGATGCGCTGTGCGTAAAATAAAATAGTAACTATTATCGGCAAAAACTTATCGTACCGTTAAACTTGTTTGCATTTTTTGAAGAATAGGTAATGCGTCACCAAAATTAAACTTCTCTAAAGCTATTTTAAACGCAGCAAATTCAGATGGATCAAATGCATTCGCCATTGAATCTCCATACTTCCCCAGTACGGTTAAAGCTTCTGCATCCATATCTTGCAATAAGCGCTCTAACCAACTTAATAAGTTTTGCAATTCTTTCATAGGCATTGCGGCGGCGGGCGGCGGCGCATTGGCAAAAGGATCTTCACCATCAATATAATCTTTTACCTCACTCATTAATACGATGAGGCGTAAGTCTAAAACCTGCAAATCCTCTTTGACCTCGCCTAAACCACCCCCATGTGAAATAGCCTTTTCAATACGGCCCGCAATTTCAGAAACGTGAGTCCCTCCTAAAGTAGCGCTCAGCCCTTTTAATGTATGCGAAAAACGCAATGCAGGTTCTAGCTCATTAGCCGTTAAAGCCTGATGGATTCTTTGCACACAATCGGCTTCGCTACTACAGAATTGCTTCAACATCCGTAAGTAAAGTGATGGGTTATTTAACACATAACCCAAGCCCACTTTTACATCCAGCTCTTCGCGCTCTGCCGACCTAGGGCTAGGCTCTGGAACCAGTGCGGCGACAGGGGTAGCAGGCGCTGGCGCACTGTTTTCTGCTGGCTCCGCCACCATTTCAGCAAGTACAGGAATAGGCGCATCCACACTATTAGCCCCATTAGGCTTGGTGACACGCCAATGCTTTAAACACTCAAAAAACTGCACGGGATCAATCGGTTTAGAAACATGATCATTCATCCCCAAATCTAAACAACGTGCCCGCTCCTCCACCATGGCATGGGCCGTCATGGCAATCAGCGGAATATGGTTATAACGCACATCGGCACGAATATGTTTTGATGCCTCATAACCATCCATAACGGGCATCTGCATATCCATTAAAATGGCATCAAAATAGTGGGTGCCGTGTAGCTCCAGCTTATCCAAAGCTTCTTTGCCATGATTAGCCACCACCACATCCACCCCCACCGTAGCGAGCAATTCCGTGGCAATTTGTTGATTAATTGGATTATCTTCTGTTAGTAATACACTCATGCCATTTAAGCCAAGCTCTACTTCATCTTTAGGTGTAGAGCGCGTATCCGCCACGTCATCATGCGCAAAAATAGAGACCAGACAATCCGTTAATGAAGAAGCATTGACTGGCTTAGTTAAAATGGCACTGATATTCAGCGCTTGCGCCTGAATATAAATATCTTCACGATCAAATGCCGTCACAATCACCAAATTGGGTGCGCGTTCATGCAGCGCTTCTTGAATCTTTTGCGCCGCTTGTGCACCATCCATAATAGGCATTTGCCAATCAAGTAGAACCAAACCAAAAGGGTCCCCCCGTTGATTGGCGGCCACACATAGCTCTACCGCGCCCTGCCCTGAGCCTACATGCTCAATACGTACAGAAAAGCGCTTTAATACTTCAATAATGGCCAAACGGGCGTGCTCATGATCATCCACCACCAACACGCGCATATTATTAATTTCAGCAGGAATAGCACGCTTTCTGATTTCTTTTTGTTCAATACCAAACCAAGCCGTAAATACAAATTGGCTACCTACGCCACTCTCGCTCTCCGCCCAAATACGCCCACCCATTAATTCAACCAGTCTTTTGCTAATTGAAAGCCCCAGTCCCGTACCGCCAAATTTACGCGTGGTACTGCTATCGGCCTGAGTAAAAGGCATAAATAATTTTCCCAGTTGCTCTTGAGTCATGCCAATACCGGTGTCTCTTACTCTAAATTCTAATTGTGTTTGTTCTTGGTTTTTTTCCATACAGCGAATGGTAATTTCAACCTCACCGGACTCCGTAAATTTAACTGCATTATTAACCAAATTAATCATAATTTGGCTAAGCCTTAGCGAATCACCCAATAAACACGGCGGGATATCCACCGGATGGTGAATCACAAACTCTAGGCCTTTTTCAAATACCTTTTGGGTCGTTACGGTACATACATTATTTAATACTGTTTCTAAATCAAAAGGCGCGAGCTCAATATTAAGTTTACCCGCTTCAATTTTAGAGAAGTCCAAAATATCATTGATAATCCCCAACAGCGACGTGCCTGCATGGTGAATTTTAGATAGATAATCACGCTGCTTAGCTGGCATTTCGGCTTTTAATGCCAAGTGCGACAAGCCAATCACCGCATTCATTGGCGTGCGAATTTCATGACTCATATTAGCCAAAAAACTTGATTTAACCGATGCGGCGTCTTCGGCTTTAGATTTAGCTAATTGTAATTCTTGCTCTACTATTTTACGCTGGCTAATATCACGGGCAAATAAAGTACCACTACAATGCCCATCCATATTTAATACCGTCATGCCTACTTCAATTGGCAATAAACTACCCGAGCGATTTCTCGCCAGCAATTCCCAAAAACGTGCGGTGGTAATGCGTGACGTGGCTTCGCTCAAGCCACGCTCTAATACCAAAGGCAAATCACCATCGCCTTCAATATGAACCAAGCTTTGTAGCTTTAACCCGATCACTTCTGCTGGAGAAAACCCAAAGGTTAGCTCGGCTGCACGATTCCAATTGGTGACGCAGCAATCTTGATCTAATAAAATAACCGCAATCGGCGCACCTTCAATCACCGCTTTGGATTGCATTTCACTTTGCTGTAGCGCCATTGATCGGCGATCCACCTCTTGCTCTAGCCCCTGTTTATGCGAGGCCAATTCTGCATTGCTTATCGTCAACACCGACATCAGCTCATCACGCGTTTGCTCATTAATGATGTTTTTAACCCGCAAAATAGCATCGAGCTCTTGACGATCAATCCTAAACACCAACAGCACCGTGCCATCTGATAAAGTCTGTTGCACATCAAAAAAAGCAGAGAGCGAGTGTTTGGCCCATCCACCCTCAGGCCGCACCACAAAGCACAGCGCATCGCTTTCCATACCCACCGGCAAAAGATGATTCATCGTTGATTGCCGCACCAGCTGGCAAAGGGAGTAAAAACCCGTCAGTAGAAAATCACTACGCATTCGATTGAGTTTTAGGCACCCCAAAGCCCGGCGCAATTTATCGCGGGCAATAAAAACGCTTTCTTCGGATCGCAGATCCAACACGCCAAGTTCAGTCATAATGTGCACTTTATCGCCAGGCAAGTGGCATCGTCATAAAGCTTACCAAAACGGCTTAGCAAATTTGCAACCATCTGGTTCAGGCTATTTCTGCGCTCTAGCAAAATATCATCCGCAGCAATATGTTCCTGTATGCCATCCGTAGCCAAAACAAAAACATCGTCACTCTTAAAGCTAAAAGTCTCAATTCGAATACTGCGTAAGATAATGCCTAATGTGCCCGCCTGCGCTGGGAAGGTATAACAATCCTTGCCTAATTTACGCATCACCGTATTGCCGATGGTGATGCACTGGGCATTACCATCATTACCCAAAAAAGCCATGGTAATGGCCGTTCCGCGCGATCCACGAATATGCACATGCAAGGTTTTAAGCATGAGCTCAATATCTTCACTGCTGTTTTCTTCTAACCATTGCTCACACAATCTAGCCAGCTCATGCGCTTCTGGCCCATGGCCTAACACATCCAAAATGGCAACTAATACGCCATGTTCCATTTGTTTGATAAACGTACCATCCCCACACACTACCTCTCCAAAACAAGGCCGTAAGCAACGTGCATATTCAAAGTGCATGGCTTAGTTTTTCCATTTACGAAACAGGACACGGGTTCCTATTTCTGGCTCTGAACTAATATCAAACTCATCCGCCAAACGACGCGTCCCTGGCAAACCTAGCCCCAGTGTTCCTTTGGTACTGTAGTGTTCAGACATAGCAAGTTCTAGGTTTTTTATTCCCGGCCCCCGATCTTCTGCCATCACTTCTAGGCCTTCGCGATTTTTAACCACTACCCAAGAAAATGACATCACGCCCTCCCCTGCGTACTTCACAATATTGGTGGCTAGCTCAGAGGCCCCAGTGGTGATTTCAGTCACCGCAACGGGCGAAAATCCGCACTGTTTGGCCAAAGAAAAAGTATAAGCCACCAGCATCGCAACATCCGCATCGCTGCGTATTTTTCGCAAAATCGTGGTCATTTCCACGCTAGGTTTCATGTAGTAAATCCAGAGCTTGTTTAATAGTCTGACAGCCTCGCAACGCTGATAAATCACTATCTAACGCCGCCAAGCCAGCAACCACACCGGGCCTAAAGCCGATAAACACCGTTTTTGCCCCCATTATTTTTAGCATTTGCGTTAAATCTACTAAGGCGGCAAACCCATCCACATCCAATGCGTCTACTTCGGATAAATCAACCATCACGCCTTTCGCCGCTACTTTAGTGACCTGTTGCAATAATTTACTTTGCAGCGCAATCATCGTAGAGGGCCGCAAATCACTCTGCACGCAAGCAAGCAAAGCATCTTCAACCACCGAAATCGCGACGCCCCCCTCAGATTCACGCTCATCCATTACCGCCCCCTAAACCTCATCAAGTCGCTTCATTCTGATACCTACGCTCTTAAAAGCCTGCTCTAGGGCATCGCGCAACGTGGCATGGGTGGTCATCCCTTCAATATCAATCCCTAAATGCACAATAGTTTGTGCAATAGAAGGAGACACACCCGATATCAGGCTAGTACAGCCCATCAAACGTGTCGCCTTGGTAATCTTAATCAAGTGATTTGCCACCCCTGAGTCCACAATTGCCACCCCTGAAATATCCATAATAAAAACACGGGAACGGGTTTCAGCAATTTTCAATAAAATGGCCGCCATAATGTCTTGCGCCCGTTTTGAATCAATAATCCCCACCACCGGCAGCATTAAAATATCCTGCCAAATCATGGTCACCGGCGTAGACATTTCCATTAAGGCGCGGCTTTGATCATTAATCCGTTCATTAATTAAACGGCTATAAGTTTCCACCACAATCGTGGTATCTAAATGCAATAGTTTAGTAATAGCAGCCACTGCCTTGCCGTATTCCTCACTAAATAAACCACCGTCGTATAGTTTTTTAGTAAACAACACAAAGGAATAATTCATACCCGCAAAATAGCTAGGCAGCGACAAGCCAATCCGCGCATGCGTTTCACCGAGGCGGCGACGATCTTCAAGATAGGCTTCATCTAAGTGAGCAGAAAAAAAGGTTTTCCAGTAGTTAAGCTGGGCACTTTGTGCGCGCTTTTTAACCTCATCATTGGCCATCAGCGTTTGATACTCTGGTAGCTCACGAATCCATTCATAAAAGTGAGTGATGTATTCGGACATCCTTGGCACCACCAGAGCGCCATATTTACGCACGACTTCTAGATCAACTTCGTCAATATCATGCAAGCGCATCACATCTTTAATCGATGTTTGGCTAGTATGTTCATGCATATTCATTCTCCTTAGCATTACGTAAGGCTGACAAAAAATCATGTTATTGCAAAACTAATCAGGGCAAATCGCCACAAAATGTTTCGCTGAAAGCTGAGCAACAAAAAATTGCTGTCTTTCTAGATAGCTAGGCGAAAGTATTTTAGCAATACATAAACTCAAACTTTCCAGACCCAATGAAAACTTACCGCAAAAAGAAAGTAGAAAGTAAGTATATCAACGGTAAATCGCCTAAATGTAAGAGATGAAAACAGCTATAAGAATAAAAAAACCGCCTCAGTGGGCGGTTTTTAAATTGATAAATTATCTTACGGCTACGGGCAAAAGCGCTTAATACTGGCCTCAACACTCGCCGTTTCTGACTTTCTTTGTGCTGCTTCCATAAACTCAAGCTTGCCTTTTTCATTTACGCTAGAAAACTTTTTAGAACTTTGCAAATAGCCTAACCGTGCCATCGCTTCTTTGCAGGCTTTTTCGTCCTTTTCACCTTTGGCGGCCACCGGCACGCTCGCCGCAGCGGGGGCGCTGGCTTTAATCGCCACGCCACTCGCAGCAGATGCCTCTTTACGTGACCCAGCGATGGAACTCACCGGCAAATCTTTGGTCTTTACGATATCGGCCTTGTTTCCACTAGGGGGCTGATCAGAATAATGCATGACGCCCGCATTATCCTTCCATTTGTAGATTTCTGCATTTGCCGCACCCGCTAGCAACAAAGCAATTAAAAATACTGCTTTCATTCGTTTTCCTTTGTTATTTTTAAATCATTACCAATATATACGCCATTGAAATTAAAACATATCAGGCCTACTCATCAATTTTCTATGGGCACATAAATAAGCACAGGATTCCCCATGCAAACTACCCCAACTGCCCGTCTTGTTGTTTTTGGTGAAGCGCTCACCGATCTCATTCGTACGGGTGAGAACACCTGGCTTAGCCAAGCGGGCGGCGCGGGCTGGAATATCGCCAGAGTGGCCGCTCGCCTTGGCCTGCCTACAGGCTTTGCAGGCGCAATTTCTAACGATTGTTTTGGTGATGAGCTGTACCAACAATCCATCGCTGCCGGTTTAGATTTACGCTTTTTACAGCGTAGCGATAAAAATCCATTTTTAGCCATCGTGCACGAAACCCATCCTCCCGCCTATTTCTTTGTTGGCAACGACAGCGCCGATTGCGATTTTAAACCAGAACAATTGCCATCCGGCTGGCAAGACGGCGTAGAAATCGCACATTTTGGCTCACTTGGATTGGTGCGTGAGCCCTTAGCCACCCAGCTCTTGGAGCTGGCTATTTCGCTTAAACAAGCGGGGGTTAAAATCAGCTACGACCCCAATTGGCGTAAGCTAATGGGGCCAGAATATCTAGCCCGTTTTGAAATTATGCTAGGGCTAGCAGATTACGTAAAATTATCTGACGAAGACCTCGTTCATCTTATGCCCGATACACCCGTTGAAATTGCGCTGAATCAAGTCTGCATATGGGCAGGACAAGCCAGCATTCTGTATACACAAGGCGCGAATGGGTTACAACTGATAGAAGAAGGCCGAAAGCAATTTGTTCCCGCAAACAAGGTAAATGTCATCGATACTGTGGGGGCTGGCGATGCCAGCATGGGCGGCTGGCTGACTAGTTTACTGATGCAACCGCAAGCTAGCTCGCAAGATCACGCTCGCTTTGCAGCGGCCAGCGCGGCAATCGCCTGCCAATATGCCGGCGCATTCGCCCCCACCCTTAGCGAAGTGCAAACCTTATTAAAGGAAAACACATGAGTGCCATTTTTTTTTATGATGAAAAACAAGCCTACCACGGCGAGCGTCCTCAACGAGACGATCTGGCACTTTGGCAAGAATATGGCACGCTAGCCGACAGTAACACCCTGATTAATGCGCTAAACAGTGCATCGCACGGCAGCTGTGTAGTTAACACCCACGGCCCTTATTTTCCCAGCCATGCGTGGCCTGCATTGCTGCATTTTTTACAGCATGGCGGTAATTTAGTCAGCTTGGGCAATATGCCCTTCTCCTTGCCCAACCCCTTGTTTAAAGATTTAAACATCCATGAAATGCTGGCTATTGATAGTAGCGATGCGCAAAGCATTGCAGCCGGTACTGAATACCCGCTCCTTGCCGGTAAAACCGATCTTTTCCAAGCCCACGCCAGCAGCTGCGGCTTTATATTAATGCCGACCAAGCATAAAGACTGCCCCAAGGAATCGGGCTCAAGCGGGCCAATGGATGCCCGCATTTATCCTCTGATTACCGCCCATGATGCAGCAGGGCGCGCCATTGCCGCCCCCGTGGTTCTAATCGAAAATCATCGCGGTGAGTTTGCAGGTAGCCGCTGGCTATTTGCCAATATCGATAGCAGCGCCTTATTTTGGCAGCAAGGCGGTGGCGCAGCCCTGCTCGATTGGGCCAAGTTTAGCGCCAAAGGCACGACCGAGATCTGGATTAAGCCTGACTTTGCCTGCTACTACCCTAGCGAAGTGCCTACATACAGCTTACAGCTTGAAGCGCTGCGCCCCAATGCCTGCTGTCAATGGCAAATAGAAATCACCACCAGCTACGCAGGCAAAGTCATCCTTCAAGAATCTCTGGCGCTGACAACACATGTCAACGGGCCGGTATTTCACCGTAGCACCCTGCCAACGGTGGTTTTGCATGGCTATTACGCCATCCATTGCAAGGCGGTTTCGGCGTTTGGCGAAGTCCGTGAAATACGCCAAGGCTTTTGGGGCCGTGATCACCGCCTGCTTGAAGAAGGCGAGCCACTTTGTGCCGGGCGCGATTACTTTACCCGTGGCGGCAAGCCCGTACCGATTGTCGGCATGACGTATATGGCCAGTGATGTACACCGCAAATTTTTGCAGCTACCTAACCCAGCCGTTTGGGATGCGGATATGGCCGAATTTGCGCGCATGGGCATCAACTATATTCGCACTGGCATCTGGACAGCTTGGCGGCAAATTATGTTTGCCGATGGTCACGCCCAAGAAGCCGCCTTACGCGCTATTGATGCCTTCTTACATTGCGCCAAACGCCACAATCTAGAAACCTGCTTTACCTTTTTCACCTTTACCCCAGAAACATGGGAAGGCCGTAATCCCTATTTAGACCCACGCGCCATTGCCGCGCAAAAGCGCTTTATCAGCGCCATTGTTAGCCGCCATAAAGACAGCAGCCATGTGCATTGGGATTTAATCAACGAACCTTCGATGTTTAACCCAGAGCAGATTTTCCTTGGGCCGCGCAGCGTGCAAGATCCCATTGAAATCGCCGCATTCAGAAGCTGGCTGCAAGAGCAGGACAGTGATATCAGCGTTTGGCAGCAGCGTTGGGGGCAAAGCCCAGCGGTCCTGCCTGATTGGCATGCCGTACGGCCACCACAAGCAGAGCAAGTGGCGTTTAACCCCACCGAGATTACCCCGAAGCAACACGGCATTTGGCTGGATTACACCCTGTTTACTCAGGCCATGCATAATCGCTGGGTGGCCGACTTACGCAGCACCCTTAGCGCCATTGCGCCGCAGCGGCTGATTACCGTGGGGCAAGACGAGGCACTGGGCATGCAGCGCCCTTCCCCGATGTTTTTTGCTGACGAAGTGGATTACACCAATGTGCATAGCTGGTGGCTAAACGACGATTTAGCATGGGATAGTATTTTCAGCAAAACGCCCAACAAACCAAGCTTGGTGCAAGAAACTGGCATCATGCATATTGAAGCGCCTGATGGCCGCAGCAAGCGCAGCGAAACCGAGCTAGCGCACATGCTAGAGCGCAAATATGCTTACGCCTTTATCAATGGTGGCGCAGGCGCGGTGCAATGGTTGTGGAATATCAACTATCACATGGATAACATCAACGAATCGCATATTGGGGCCTGCCGCGCCGACGGCACCCGTAAACCTGAGGCGATGATCAGCGAAGATTACGGTAGCTTCTTTAAAACCCTCGCACCGCTTATGCAAAATCGTCAGCTAGAAGACATCGCGGTGATTTACCCTTTTAGCAACGATTACGGCAACCGCCGCTTTGCCCTAGAAGCCACGCAGCGCTTGGTGCGCGTGATGCAGTACGAGCTAAAAGTGCCGGTACGCGCCATTAGCGAATATAAACTGAGCGATCTAGACCACGCCCCCGCCAAACTGATCATCATCCCCAGCCCACACGCCTTATCGCAAGCCGCCCGTGATTGGATACAACAATGCAAAACGCCCATCCTGCTGACCGGCCCCTGCGATTTAGACGCTTACTGGCAGCGCTGTCAGCCGCTATTAAGCGAATCAGCCACCTGCAATTTGCAGCGCGAGGAAGTGATTCATATTGGCAAGCAAAAATACCGCGCCAGCTTTGGTGGCGATAAGATAGCCAAGCTTTGCAAAGGTAATACCAGCACAGAACTACAAGCCAGCGGCAACCTGCTCTGGTGCCCGCTGCCCTTAGAAATGAACGAGCGCACCGAGCCTTTACACGCGCTTTATCAGGCCGCGATGGACTGGGCCGGTGTCAGCGCACCGCTTAGCTGGCTATCTGGAGAGCAGCCTGGCGTATTTGTGCAAAAGCTTAGCTTTGAGCGCGGTGCTTTGTGGATTTTGGTGAATGAATCAGGGCAGGAAGAAGCCATTAGCTTTAGTGATAAGGCCAACAATATAGTGTATTCGCTAACGCTAGCCAGCCAACGAGCGGTCTTATTTGCAACGGACGCCGAAGGCAAAGTCACCGCACGCTTACGCAAACATAAAATCAGCCAGCATCTGGCGGAAACGCATTGAGTCTATCAACTTACCTGATTATGTCTCTTGCTCATTTTTTGTCGCTTGTCTGAGCATAACAACATGAATAGAGTTAACTCGTAGGGGCGCTGCTTGCTGCGCCCTCGCTGAACAGGGCGCAGCAAGCAGTGCCCCTACAAGATATTGGCCTATATGTCATATATGGCTTTGTTTGAGCAAGAGGGATAATCAGGTCAACTTAAGGGTACTGCCATGGTTAAACCCTAATGGATCAACTTAGGTTCCTCTATTGCAAGCGTTGTAATATTGTTGGCGGGTGCAAGCCGCGTTTTTTCAACATCGCTCGCGGGTTGCCCCCTAAAAACCGCCATACAAAAACGCCTAACAAGGCATTGACTTAACTTAATACATCTAGGGCGCAGCAAGCAGTGCCCTTACATTTTGTGCTTAGATTTAAACCCACCACTCACTCATCCTCTTTACACCTGAGGCTCACTTTGCAAGCACAAAAATTCAACAGCCCCGCCGTTAACGCTCATATCCAAAAAATCAGCAGCCAGATCAGCGATCCTGATTTACGGCAGCTGTTTAGCCAGTGCTACCCCAATACCCTCGACACCACGGTGGTGTTTAAAACCATAAACAATTTGCCAGACACCTTTGTGATTACCGGCGATATCCACGCCATGTGGCTAAGAGATAGCGCGGCGCAGGTTTGGCCCTATCTGCTGCATCTGCCGCAAGACCCACAGCTTACCGCCATGATTGCAGGGCTAATCCGCCGCCATAGCGCCTGCATCTTGATCGACCCTTACGCCAATGCCTTTAATGATGGCCCCGGCCATAGCGAATGGATGAGCGACCATACCGCCATGCTACCCGAGCTGCACGAGCGCAAATGGGAGCTAGATTCGCTCTGCTACGCTATCCGCCTGGCCCATGGCTTTTGGCAAAACAGCGCCGAGCGCACTCCCTTTGATAGCCAGTGGTTAGCAGCCATGAAACTGGCGGTGGCCACGATGCAAGTGCAGCAGCGCAAACAGCAGCGCGGCCCCTACTCATTTACCCGCAGCGGCAGCTGGCAAGCCGATACCTTAGCTTGCGATGGCTGGGGCAATCCAAGCAAACCGGTGGGGCTGATTGCCTCGATGTTTAGGCCATCAGACGACGCCACCGTGTTCCCTTTTTTGGTGCCATCTAATTTTTTTGCGGTTGTGAGCCTGCGCCAACTGGCAGCTATGGTGGACGCGCTATTTGGCGATAGCGCCTTTGCCAGCCAATGCCAAGCGCTTGCGGATGAAGTGGCCGCAGCCCTGCAACAATGTGCCATTGTTCAGCACCCTAAACATGGCGTAGTCTATGCCTTTGAGATCGACGGCTATGGCAGCGCCCTACTGATGGACGACGCCAATATCCCCAGCCTGTTATCCCTGCCCTATCTAGGCGCGATCGCAGCAGACGATCCGGTGTATATCAATACCCGCCGCTTTGCTTTATCGACGGACAACCCATGGTTTTTTAAGAGTGATCAGTTTGAAGGCAACGGCAGCCCGCATACACTCGCTCCGATGATCTGGCCGATGTCCATCATCATGCGTGCCTTAACCAGCGATCAAGACGATGAGATCAGCCACTGCCTGCAGATGCTAAAAACCAGCCACGCCAGCACTTGGCTGATGCACGAATCTTTTGCGCCAGACCAGCCCGCCCGCTTTACCCGCAGCTGGTTTGCATGGGCCAACACCCTGTTTGGAGAGCTGATCAGTAAGCTGGCACAAAACCGCCCCCATTTATTACTAAAGAAGGATTGAGTGATGTTCCGTACACGAGAATTCTTACTAAAGCATATCCGTCATACCTTGGCCTTTTATGACCCAATCTCTGTCGATTCTAATGGGGGCTTCTATCATTTTTATATGGATGACGGCACGGTTTACGATGGCGAAACGCGCCATCTGGTCTCTTCCACCCGCTTTGTTTTTAATAATGCAATGGCATGGTTGCAGTTTGGCGATGCCAAATATCAGGAACGCGTCAGGCACGGCATAGATTTCATCCGCAAGGCGCACCTCAACCCAGTGACTGGCGGCTACGCATGGGAAATTAAAAACGGTGAAGTTCTGGACGCCACCAACCACTGCTATGGCCTAGCCTTTGTGATGCTGGCTTACAGCTGTGCCATTCAATGTGGCATTGATGAAGCCAAAGCATGGCTGAGTGAAACTTTCGACACCATGGAGCAGCATTTCTGGCTGCCCGAATACGGCGTTTACGCCAGCGGCGCCGATGCCAACTGGCTGCTCGATGATTATCGCGGCCAAAACGACAATATGCACGGCTGCGAAGCCATGCTGGCGGCCTTTGAAGCCACCGGCGAAGCGCGCTATTTAGAACGCGCAAAAATGCTGGCCGACCATTTTACCCGCCGCCAAGCCGCACTAACAGAAGGCCAAATATGGGAGCACTTTCGCACCGATTGGACTGCAAATTTGCAGTACAACCGTGGCAACAAAACCAATATTTTTCGCCCTTGGGGCGTGCAAACTGGCCACCAGACCGAATGGGCAAAACTATTACTCATTTTAGATCGGCACGACCCGCAGCCTTGGCACCTAGCCCGCGCCCGCGAACTATTCGACGCCGCCATGCAATCAGGCTGGGACGAAGCACATGGCGGGCTAATCTACGGCTACGACTTAGACGGCGAGCCTTACGATCAGGATAAATACTTCTGGGTGCAAGCCGAATCCCTCGCCGCCGCCGCCCTGCTGGCAGACCGCACTGGGGATGAAAAATACTGGCAAGCCTACGACAAAATCTGGGCCTACAGCTGGCAGCACTTCGTAGACCACCAGTATGGCGCTTGGTATCGCGTGCTCAGCCCCGATAATAAAAAAATCGACCAACACAAATCACCCGCCGGTAAAACCGACTACCACACCATGGGCGCGTGTTATGAGGTTTTGAAGGTGGTGGAGTAAGGAGAAAAAACGTATGGCACAATCGCCGCAGGTATTGCGCCATTAAGGCATAGATTCCTTACTTGATTCGAGGATTAAGCTTGCGTGCTCACGTTTTCCATCGATCTGCTTAGCTTGTTGTTTCGTATCCAATCGAATACACTCAATGAACACATTCCACAGCTCTGATGAATTCAATACTTGGCTGGCCTCTTTGAAAGACAAGCTAGCTAAGGCCAAAATATTGCAACGCATACGTCGCGCTATGAATGGCAACTTTGGTGACTGTGAGTCGGTTGGTGGTGGGGTATCCGAAATGAAGATCGATTATGGCCCTGGTTATCGTGTTTATTTTACTCGCCGTGGTGCAGTGATTTATTTATTGCTGCACGGTGGTGATAAGTCCACGCAATCACGTGACATTGAGCGTGCCAAGGTAATGGCCGCAAGCCTTGAGGAATAAATCATGACTACTTTTAACCCATTTGATGTGGCAGATCATCTTGATGATGAAGAAACCATCAGTGCTTACTTATCTGAAGCGCTTGCAGATCCTGATCCAGCCATGTTTTTACTTGCCATCAAAGACGTAGCTCGCGCCCGTGGCATGACGCAACTCGCTAAAGATTCTGGACTAGGCAGAGAGAGCTTATACAAAGCACTTGCACCGGGCAGCAAACCTCGTTACGAAACGATTATGAAGCTCTTGCATGGGCTAGGAATTAAATTAAACGCCACACCTGCGGCATAATCCAAGCATAAAACAATGGCGACCAGATGGTCGCCATTGTTGTTTATCCCTACTCTATTCGCAGATTAATTCCCCATTTTTAAGCATATTTAAAAAATAAAGATCGAGCCATTTAATATTGGGGATTTCGGGATTTAACTGTGGTTCATCCCCAGCTTTACGTTAGCAGCTCAAATTGAGTCATTTATTATGTATATCTACGCTATAAAATTAGTTCTGTAGGGCGGGTTAGCCGCAGGCGTAACCCGCGATTTAGGCTAATAAGCTAAGCGCAAAGTAAATCAGCAGGTGGTTTGTACTTGGTAACATCCTACAGCGCGGGTTGATAAACCTAACCCGCTCTACAAGACTCTTTGCTCCTCACTAGTCTTGACTTAAAATGCCCTTACGGGCATTTTAAAACAGCCACAAGATATTGTAATAGGCGTCGATCTTTCTCTGAAACGCCATGTCTCGGAGAAATTGCCACCTCTGAAGAGTGGACTAAAATACTTCTTGATTCAGAACCCGACATAAATGAAAAAAATAAAATTATCCCTATCAGTTTTTCATTTTTCCGTTCAAAAGTAACATTCCAAATTCTAGAATTTTTATGAATAAAATCATCCATCAACAAACTTAAAGACGCTCTCAAGTCTGAATCGTTTTTACTTATAAAAACCTGATTTTTAGCATTTATTATTTTTGACACATCTAGTGCAACAACACCACACTCCATAGGCACTGCGTTTTCTAAAAAAATATCCTCAAGCTGTTTGCAGGCTTTTCTCACATTGCTTTCAATTTTCTCACACCTTGATACTCGCTTGCACTCTACCCATACAGCTCTCCCCTCTACCATAAACCCAGTATCTTATTTCGCATTAAAAATAGTTTCAACTCCTTTTAATGAAAAATTAAACTTCGCAGCAATAATTGCTTCAAATAAAAAATTTCGGCCTTTTGTTGAATTTTTGGTTTCATCAGAAACATCACAAGGGCCATCCACCCCATTTGTAATTTTTTCACGATAGGCTCAATAAGATCTAATGGCACCTCCTTGAAAGCATTATATACATCAATAAAACCATATATTTCAAATATAGAACTTACAAAAGAAGGGAATATATCGTTTTTTTCATCAATAGGTTTATTCTTACATTCAGCGTTGTAATATTTTACCACCCGTTTATAATGTGAAGCCCTACTAGAATCAATCTTCACACCAATACTTTCCATCCAATGAATCGCTCGGGCATATTCTTCATAAATAACTTCGGATGGCTGTACTAATGTTTTCATTATGATCACTTAATAAGTTAGTTCAATAACGTTTTATAAAAATACAAAACCACCTTTTATTTACCTAATTAAGTCTCTTGCTCAAAGAAGTCTTTGCATACATATAGTGCGTACTAAAAGCGAAGCTCAGCACCTCATAATAGCGCCAATTTTGGCTTAAAACATTCAATTCCTACTGCGTAATTACCATCTAATGTTACGCAGTAGCCATTTTTTCAGTGCCTTTGGCACGTTGATTTAGGTGCGGGATCTCCGCTTGGAACTTACTTTCTTGTACGGCCCAAGCAAGTAAGCAAAGAAAGCCGCCCCAACCAGCACGAAGGCCCCTCACTGCGGATAATCGACTCGGCGAAAAAGGCTGCTCGGGAACAAGCCCGCTACCCCTTTTCCGAAACCCCAATCCGCTTATTCCTCGCTTCGGCGTGCTTCAAGGGGATTTTTAGCCCCATGCAGAGAACGTAATCATTGTGTTTTTTCGCTACTTGCTAAGACAAAAGCAATTTGGTTAACGCGTATGGGGTTTTACCCACCCTACAAATGCAAAAACAACGTGCGACTGTAATAAATCGACTTACATTAGCGTTATTGAGCAAGAGACATAATCAGATCCAGTTAAATAAAACACCTTATCTCTTATAAAAAAGCGCTATATCTGGCCGACCAGGTGCAGCGTCATTTATTACTCCTGCCAGTTTACAAAACAATCGCTGTGATATGCTTGCTTTTTTCTTACCAAAAATCATGCGATTGGTTACAAAAAGCCATCAAAAAAGGACACGCAAATGATTGCCGTTAGCAGCATCAGTAACCAAGACCTTATGACCCAAGCACGAGATATTTTACGTGGCAAATGGACCACGCCGGTTTTAGTCAGCCTTGTGTACGTCATCGTCATTGCAATACTCAACCAGCCTGGAGTCATCCCCGCCGCTTTAAGCCTTCTGGTTTCAGGCCCTATTGCCCTAGGTTTTACTTACTTTTATTTAGCGATTATTCGTGAACAAAAAGTTGATACCAATTTATTGACCAAAGGCTTTACAGAGTTTATTCCATCACTCCTCACTTACCTGCTTACCTTATTGCTTATTATCCTTTGGATGATACTACTGATTATTCCTGGGATAATGGCGGCTTATTCTTATGCGCTGGTATTTTATATTCGCCGTGATCAGCCAGAATTAGACATTATGGCAACGCTTAATCGTAGTAAAGCGCTGATGTATGGCAATCGCTGGAAGCTATGCTATCTTCACTTTCGGTTTTTTGGATGGTTTTTACTTTCAATTATAACTTGCGGCATTGGATTTTTATGGTTCCTACCTTATATCCAAACTACTTCTGCTCTTTTCTATGAAGACTTAATTCAAAACGAACAAAGCCCTCAGCAATAAAACCACACTAAGCAATAAGGCGCACACTTTGCCGCCTTATTGTTTAGTGCTTGCCCATTAAGCCAAATACCCCGCCACACAATAAATCAGCAGGCCTACCAATCCACCCACTAAAGTGCCGCTAACGCGGATAAATTGTAAATCTGTGCCGATATTCAGCTCAATGCGCTCCACCATATATTGCTCATCCCATGTTTTAACTTGATCACTGATAAATACGCCGATTCTTTCTCGGTATTCTTCAATAATCGGTGGGGCGGCGTTTTCTATTTGGGCGTTAATCCACTGCTGTATTTCAGCACTTTCCTGCAGGCTTTTACCCAGAGTTGCCGCTAGAGCAACAATATTGGCGCGAATTGTAGAATCAACGCGGTGCAAATCGCTATGCAGCCAGGTGAGCAATTGCCCCCACAGCGTTTCAATATATTCACCGAGGGCAGGGTGAGAAATTAATTCGTTTTTAATCACTTCGCCCCTTTGCTTAAACTCTACATCGTGCTTTAATTTTTCTACAAACTGTGCAATATAGCCGTCAAACTGCAGGCGTAAATGGTGTTGTGGGTTTTCCTGCATGGCGCGTAATTCTTTTTGCACCGCTGCTAGTATTTTTTCAGATAAATATTTGCTGGCGACTTTATCCAGCGCCATATATTTTAAGAATGAAATTTCATGCGCTGCCACCTCTGCTAGCGTTTCTTGCGTTTCAATACGGCCTAGAATTTTATCTAGCTCGTGCAGCACCTCATTTAATACATGATGATGGCGGCCATTTTGAGTTAAAGATTCTAAAATATGGCCGCTGAATTTACTGATATCAATACGCTGTAATTCAGCCAGCATATTGCTTTTTAAAAATACCAATAAGCGCCCGTCATGCAGCGTATTAAGGCTATAAGAAAGCATGCGCACCAATAGATTAGCGGAATGGCGCACGTTTTCTTTTTGATTTAACCAAGCGGCTATTTTTAAAGCAGGATTAAACTCACGTATTTTGCCAACGATGCGTTCGGGCGATAAAAAATTACTCTGGATAAAACTACCAAGGCTATCGGCAATACGCATTTTATTTCTGGGTACGATAGCTGTATGCGGAATAGGTAAGCCCAGCGGCCTACGAAACAAAGCCACTACCGCAAACCAATCGGCTAGCGCCCCCACCATAGCGGCTTCGGCAAAGGCACAAAGATAAGCCAATGCCGGATAGCGCGATTTATAAAGAGTGCCCAGCACAAACACCACGGCAAAAAAGATTAATAAGGCCAATGGCAGTAATTTAGCCTGTTTTAATTTTTGGCGTTTAAGTGCAAGTTCTGCGCTTTCTATCGCCTGATAGAGATCATTGCTAGATGTCATTGGAATACACATAAAAAGGATAAGGCAGATTAACACCAACAGGTTTCAAATCCACGGCGAGTGGCCGTGATTTTTTTACAAAGCAATACGCGATATAATCCACAAGAATAAAACATCGTTTACAAAACACACAGAAGGGAGCCTCAAAAAAACCACATGCTCTTATCATACTGCCTTGCGCAATAATAAAACCCCCTTGCATATCAAGTATATGCAGCGCTATTTTTTTTAGCACGCGCTTTATCTTATTAGGTAGATCGCTTTTTCGAGCCCCCTAAAAGCCAATCTTATCAAGTTAAGCAATATGCCATTCATATAATGAATGCAACCCGCTTTTTTTCAGCATTGCTCGCGGGTTGCACCCCAATCCTATCAACTTAGGCACACCATATAGGATGGGCAAGATGGTTTATCTTGCCCACGCGGATGCACACAGCGTGGGCAAAAAACGCGCCCACCCTATACATTCTACAAGCCTTTAAGTTGACAGGATCAGGGTGCAACCCGCTTTGCGATACTTCAATATTTGTGTATGTGGCAAAGCCGTGACAAATAGTTAAGCTGATAGGATACCCCCTAAAACCACGAAAAAATTGAATTCAATATTAAGAGTATTCTCAAATCATTTTAAGTAGCCACTTTTGCTCTTTTGGTGGCTAATACCATTCTATTTAGCTTTAGGAGTAGTTTAATCATGCAAATATGGGTTGATGCCGACGCCTGCCCCAAGGTGATTAAAGAGATTTTATTTCGCGCTGCGGTGCGCTGCCAAATGATCTGCACCTTTGTTGCCAATCAGTATATTCAAACGCCCGCCTCGCCTTTTTTAAAGTCATTGGTGGTGGAGCATGGTTTTGATGTGGCGGACCGCCGGATTGTGAAGCTGTGCCAGCAAGGCGATTTAATTATCACCTCTGATATCCCCTTGGCCTCTGACGTGATTGCCAAAGGCGGCTTAGTGCTGGATTCACGTGGCGAGCGCTTAAGTAAAGAGAATATCGGCGAGCGGCTAAATATGCGTGATTTTATGGATACGCTACGCGCCAGCGGCATCGACACCGGCGGGCCAAGTGCGATGAACAGCGCCGACCGGCAAAATTTTGCCCGCGCGCTGGATAGTATTTTAAACAAACCCAAATCTTGAACCACGGAGAAAAAATGAGGGGGTGTGAGATAAATCCACAGGGGTATCCACGATAAGTGGGACTGGCTGGGATGATACGGGAAGCTTTGGGACTGTTGAAGTGAAATACTCTTGCTGCAGGTGAAAAACAAAAACGAGCCGCAAATTGGCTCGTTTTTGTTTACACAAACAGATCTTGCTGTCTGCGTGCGATCTCTTCCAGCCGTACTGTTTTGACAATCTTATAGATCCACTGCAATGACACACCAAACTTGCGGGCCAGATCGCTGTGATTGGTGCCGTCAAATTGTGATGTAGGCTGCTAAATATGGACACCTTCAATTGAGATAAAATCATCTCTGGAGGTAAGTCATGGCAAGTCGTTATACCGCTGCATTTCGTGCAGAAGCCGTTAAATTAGTACTCGAACAAC
>NZ_JAWQUO010000050.1:0-32034 GCF_033446605.1 Iodobacter sp. CM08
ACAATCGGATCCGTCGCCATTCGCGTCTGAACGACGAGGCACCAGCGGTATTTGCTAAGCAGTTTGAGCTAGAAAATTAGAAATAAACCCAAAGCGTGGTGTCCGTGATTGACGCAGCCCTCATGCTTCACTGTGTCTTGCGTGAAAATATCCACTGTCTGGCTTTGTGCTGCCCTGCTGCTGACCGTAAAAATGCTCGTTATTGCGGGCGCGCATAACTATATGCGTCGTTCTGATGCCTATTGACGCGTTTAGCTTCGTTCTGATATGTTTGTCCCTGTCCCCATAAAACAGAACGAAGGGAAATTTCATGATTGATATCGCAAAAACGTCACTACTGTCTGCCGAGGACATCTGTGGCCGGTTAAGCATTAGTCGGAGTACGTTCGACCGCTGGCGAAAAATTCAACCAAACGCACAGTCTCCTTTTGGTTCGACTGGTGGATTTCAAACCAAGGTCTTGCGTGATATGCGGTCGCCATCGGATGTGGAAAACGAGAAAATTGGCCTTAGCCCATTCCCTGAGCCTGCGTTGAATGTTGGTGGTAGTCCTAGGTGGGACGCTGAGGACGTCAATGCTTGGTTAACGGCCAATAAGGACAAGCGCAACCGTCGAGGTTTCGGAAATAGCTCAGAGGGCTAAAATTTGATCGGCGATTACCCTTAGCCGCTGCAGCGGTTAAGGGTTTAGTACTTGTTTACTTGTAGGCGCTGACAACCCTGAGGAGTACATGACTTAAGTTCGTTACCGGTGTTTCTGTGAGGCAGTGCAAACTTTGTCGCTTTAATCGTTACTCCCTTTTAGGGAGGGGCAGGCTAATCACAAACTATTTTTGTGATTTTATTGACCTAAGCTGGTGGCTGAATCGCATAATAGATACCAAATCCTAGTGTGATAGGAAGAATTAATAGAGATATCCCAACCACCACTCTAAACCATAATGAGGTGCTAACTTTATTGGATAGACTCAAAAGAAATAGAAGTATTTGAGTGGCCGCTAATAAATATATAGGCATTGAGTAATCACTGTCGGCCATTAAAGCTAAAAATCCCTGTGCGGGCGTTAAACTCATTTATTGAACCCCATAAAATCCCATCTAAGTAAATCAAAGCTTTTTAAAAAATCGCTACTCGTATTTTTTGTGGTTGTATTGAGATAATCCCATACACCCTTAGAAGTTTCTGTATAAACGCCCCTTTCAATTGGTAGACCTGCATAGGCTTTCTGTGCGGGGTCTGCACCATTGCGACCAATGAGACGATTTATCCATGTAATGGGTCTGTGGATTGTGCTATCGGAATTGCCTTGATAAATATTGACGGTCTTGCTGCTTGTCGCCACTACCAGTTGGATGTGGTGTGCTCTACCCCCCGTTGATGAGCCTTTTAAGTCATGCGCAAGCGCTAAGATATCACCTGCTTTGAGTGATTCAGGATCTTTGACCGCCTCAGTATTGACTCCAAGGCGTTGCATATCAGGTGCTCCATAAGACAGCATGACCATTTCAGAGAAGCCGTAAACATTGGATTGATAATCTGCATGCGCCTTGGGATTGTAAACTTCCATATTCCAATATGTTCTGACTCCCGTAGTTAGCTTTACGGGTAAGCCTTTGGGGGCTGCATATTCACACAAGACTCTAATGGCGAAGTCTTCGCAGGTGAATTTGTTTTCTTTGATACTGCCTTCTTTGTCCCAGTATTGTTCTGTACGCAGTCGCTCGACAATAGCGGGCACAGCTCTTTGAAAGTCTAAGATGTCCTCTTCCTTCCAAAAGCGTGTTGTTTTCCAGAAAACCTTAAATGTTACTTTAACGCCTGCTTTGTCCGCTTTAGGTGTCAGTTTTACTGAGCTGGCTGTGGAAGCGTCTGCCATTATTTAGCCTGCTTTGCTATGTCGTAGTCCATTGCGTCCCCACTTTTCCCCGCTACTACGTGGGTCTTCCCGCCAGCATCTGTTTTCCCCTCTACTATTACTCCATCTGGGCCTTTTATTTGATAGGGTAAGCTGCTGATTGGCTTTCCTTCGTGATCTTGAAAGACAACGTGCTGATTAAATGCAGCGGCCAGACCTAGGGCTGATTTAGCAACTGTTTTAAGCGCTTCACTGACGGCGGATCCTTCTTGTGCTGCCCCCATTCCTTCATAAGTTCTGCCTACTTGCGGCATGCTGGATATGAGTACCGCTCCGCAGCTTATTTTATGTCCTTCTAGGGCTACCGGCTTACCATCAATATTCCACGAGGGGTCACCCTCAATAATCGTACAAGGCCCGTGGCCATTGATGGGGCAAGTTACAGTGTCGCCCATTCTTGCCACTGCCTTGCCAAAGAAAACTGACTTGGGAGCTGCGCTAACAACGGCTCCGCCGTGACTGGTTTGATCGCCTAATCTAATAACTCGCTTCATCTTGGCCTCGCTTATATTCAGGATTTAATTTTACTAATTATTCTTGTCTTGTTTTCTAAATTCTTACGTAGTGTGAATTTTTACATAAGCAAAAAGAAAGGCATAGGTGGTTTTATGTATGGTTTTGTTGTGCTTGGCCGTCGCTATGCCGCTACTTGACCGTATTCTCGCCCCGTTGCTTTATTTATCAAGGAACTATCAAGCTAAAAACCAACGGGGCGAGGGAAGGAGTGTGAGTAAATAGCTTGGTTTTTTCATATTTATTTATATTTTAGAAACAAAAAAACTAATAAAATCAAATTACTTAGAGCATATTTTTCGACGCTCCACATACTTTGCACTTGTTTGTGGGTATGCGAGATTACTTAAAATTTGTACCGACAGCATAAGCGCTGTCGGTACACGTCGGTACAAAAAAATATCAATAAATTCAATGTATTAAATCAACTTGTACCGATGTACCGACGTACCGACTAGGTTTTACCTTCTACACGGAAATTATTCTGCTAGTTTTAGCTGCTTTGCTTTGCCGTCTTGGTAGACCTCTGCAAGGTAGTTTGCCCACGCTTGTAGCATGGAGCGGCGCTCGTCTAGGTATGCGGCACGGTTATAGGCCGCTCTTACCGTGTTCTGCTCTGTATGGGATAGCTGCCTCTCAATAGCATCTGGATTAAACCCTGCTTCATTCAAAATTGTTGATGCAGTGGCTCTAAATCCGTGTGTAACAAGATTGCCGTTTTCCTTGTTCTTACCCCCGTAGCCAATCCGCTCAAGCGCCTTACCTGGTGTTGCTGTGCTCATAAAATGCATTGGACGAGTAAAGCTGGGGAATACATAGGGATTGCTGGGGACTCTGTGCTGCTCCAGCTCACGAAAGGCGGCAAGTACCTGACTGGATAACGGCACGATGTGTGGGCTGGCTGACGCTTTTAGTTTGTGAACTAATTTTCTGTTTTCTGGTGGGATAGTCCACAGGCCAGCCTCAAAATCAATGTGTACCCATTCGGCCCTTACTGTTTCACCAATACGGGTAAAGCATTGCATGATGATTTGGATGAGTAAGCGCGTTTGTAGTGTGAAGTTGTCAGCCGAATACAGTGCATTTAAAAAAGCTGGTAACTCATCAAACCGAAGGGCAGGGTGCTTGATGCTTACGGGTGGTTGCAAAGCGTCGATTAAATCTGCGGCGGGGTTGTGCTTGGCGTAGCCAGAGACAATGCCCAAACGAAAAATAGCGTTACATCTCTCCCTGAGGCGCTTGGCCGTATCTCTTTTTCCTGTGATTTCTACTTTGCGTAATACTTCCAAGACTTCTTGGGGTTCTATGGTGGCGACAGGGCGCTTCCCTAGCGAAGGGAAGAGGTAGCACGTTAAAGACGTTAAAACAGCCTCAGCGTGCCTTGGTGCCCAGTCCCTCGCCTTTATTCTGTGCCATTCCCTTGCCACAGCCTCAAAAGTGTTCTTATCAGCCATAACTCGGGCTAATTTTTCTGTTTGGCGTTGTGTATTGGGGTCTGTGCCATCGCCAAGAAGCTTCCTTGCCTCATCGCGCTTAATTCGGGCAGTCTTTAGTGAGACTTCCGGATAAACGCCCAGCGCAAGGGATTTTTCTTTATTGGCCCAGCGATATTTGAAGCGCCAGTACTTAGCGCCGGTTGGCATAACCCAGAGCGATAAACCTAGGCCATCTGCCAGTTTTAAAACCTTTCCATCTTCTTTGGGTTTTGCTTTGTCTACTTCAAGTTTTGTGAGGGGCATAAGTTGGGGGTATCTGTGTGGGGGTATCTAAAAATTATACCCCCAAAGATACCCCCAGATACCCCCGTCTTTGGTCGTGAATACTCGGCTTGCCCCGTAAACAAAAAACCCGCATAAGCTAGCGTTTATGCGGGTTTTACGTTCGTTCTAGGTGCTTACAGAATCTTACTCAGGCCGCATCTGCGGAAAGAGAATTACATCGCGGATGCTTGGTGAGTCGGTTAGTAGCATGACCAAGCGATCGATACCAATACCGCAGCCACCGGTTGGTGGCATGCCAGATTCTAGGGTGCGGATGTAATCTGCATCAAAGTGCATGGCTTCATCGTCCCCAGCGTCTTTTTGCTCAACCTGTGCCATAAAGCGTTCGGCTTGATCTTCTGGATCGTTCAACTCTGAGTAGCCATTGGCGTGTTCACGGCCAACCATAAATAGCTCGAAGCGCTCGGTAATGCCTGGTTTGCTGTCGTTGGCGCGGGCCAGCGGGGAGACTTCAGCTGGGTAATCGATAATAAAAGTCGGCTCCCACAGCTTGGCTTCGGTGTTTTCTTCAAACAGCGCTAATTGCAATGCGCCAACGCCTGCGTTTGGCATTGGCTTGCCACCCAAACGAACCACTTCTGCCGCCAAGAACGCTTGATCGTTCAACTGCTCGTCGGTGTATTCTGGGTTGTAAGCTTTGATCGAGTCTGCGATGGTATAGCGGGCAAAGGGCTTGGACAAATCAACTTCTTTGCCCTGATAGGTGATCACGGTACTGCCTGTTGCCAGCTCGGCGCAAGCACGGATAATGCCTTCAGACATTTCCATCATGCGCTGGTAGTCAGAATACGCCTCGTAGAATTCGATCATAGTAAATTCTGGATTATGGCGCGTGCTCATGCCTTCATTACGGAAAGAGCGGTTAATTTCAAATACGCGCTCTAGACCGCCAACGATCAGACGTTTGAGGTAAAGCTCTGGGGCAATGCGCAGGTAAAGCGGCATATCCAGCGCATTATGGTGCGTTACAAATGGCTTGGCCGTTGCGCCGCCGGGGATGCCGTGCATCATCGGGGTTTCAACTTCTAAGTAGCTTTCAGCAACCATATAGTCACGAATACACTGCACAATTTTAGAGCGCTTGATAAATGTGCTGCGGCTTAGATCGTTAGTAATCAAATCTAAGTGACGCTGACGATAAATTTGCTCTTGATCGGCCAAACCATGGTGCTTGTCTGGAAGAGGGCGTAAAGATTTGGTCAGCAAACGCAGTTCAGTGACTTGGATCGACAGCTCGCCAGTATTGGTTTTCATTAGCTTGCCACGGGCAGCGATAATATCGCCCATATCCCAAGTCTTAAAGCTGTCGTAAACCTCTTCACCCACTTTATCTTTGCTGATAAAAAACTGAATTCGGCCTGTGGAATCTTGTACGGTGGCAAAGCTCGCCTTGCCCATTACACGTTTAAGCATCATGCGGCCAGCAACGGCAACGCTGACTTCTGCCGCTTCCATAGCAGCTTTTTCAAGCTCGCCATACTTGGCTTGTAAGTCACCGGCCAAGTTTTCGCGCTTGAAGTCATTCGGATAAGCCACGCCAGCAGCACGCAGCGCCGTCAGCTTGGCACGGCGCTCTGAAATAATCTGATTTTCATCTTGCTGGATAATTTGTTCTTCAGACATTTTTATATAAACCCAAATCTTGAACCACAGAGGACACAGAGAACACGGAGGTTCACGGAGAAAACCCTTAAAGCACGATACGTTTAATGCCGTGCTTTAATAAAGTGGTATTGAAGTTAATCAACAGGCCAACTTTGTGGCCACTTAGTCTTAAATAAGTTAGTAGCTGTGCTTCATGTATTGCTGATAAGTGTTCACAACTTTTTAATTCAACAATGATCTGCCCGCTAACCAGTAAATCGAGTCGAAATGCGTGCTCAACAATGGTGTTCTTGTAGTGAATTTTGCAATCCACTTGTCGTTCTGCAGTTAGCCCACGTAAAAATAGCTCGTGTACCAAGCATGTTTCGTAGGCAGATTCAAGCAAGCCAGGCCCAAGATGACGATGTACTTCAATGGCTGCTCCCAAAATATCATCGGTCAACTCGCTCAATTGCATCAGAAACCTCTATGAAATATGCCTTACAGCTTCTTGAGTATTTACATGTTGCGACGAGCCTTGGGGAGCGGTGCTAGGCAACAAAAAACGAAGAGATGGCCTTAAATAAACCCTCGCGATTTTCTCCGTGAAACTCCGTGAAACTCCGTGAAACTCCGTGTTCTCTGTGCCCTCCGTGGTTCAAGGTTTGGGTTTTAGAAGCTTAAACCCCGTGCTTCAAGCTGGCGGCGATGAAGCCATCTAGGTCGCCGTCCATGACACCCTTGATATTGCCGACTTCGAAGCTGGTGCGCAGATCTTTGATTCGGCTCTGGTCAAACACATAAGAGCGGATCTGATGGCCCCAGCCGATATCGGATTTAGTTGCTTCCAATGATTGCTGGGCTTCCATGCGTTTACGCAGTTCCAACTCATACAATTTGGCGCGGAGCATTTTCCATGCTTCGTCACGGTTTTTGTGCTGGGAACGGTCATTCTGGCATTGCACGACAGTATTGGTCGGGATGTGCGTCAAGCGAACCGCAGAATCCGTTTTATTAATGTGCTGACCACCCGCGCCAGAAGCACGGTAAGTATCGGTGCGCACATCTGCCGGATTGATTTCAATCTCGAAACTATCGTCCACTTCTGGGTAAACAAACACGGAGGCAAACGAGGTATGGCGGCGATTATTTGAATCGTAAGGCGAGCAACGAACCAAGCGATGCACGCCGGTTTCTGTGCGCAAAAAGCCGTAAGCGTAGTCGCCGGTCAGCTTGATCGTCGCCTGACTGATACCCACGATATCGCCGTCTGATTGCTCCATCACTTCAACGGTGAAGCCTTTGCGCTCGCCATAACGAACATACATGCGTAGCAGCATGCCCGCCCAGTCTTGCGCCTCAGTACCGCCAGCGCCCGATTGAATGTCGATAAAGCAGGGCATTGGATCCATTGGATGGTTAAACATCCGGCGGAATTCCAGCTCTTCAATACGAGCCTGAATGGCGGTGACGTCATCAGCCACGGCCTGCAGGGTATCGAAATCGCCTTCTTCCTTGCCCATATCAAATAGGTCTTTTGCATCGACTAAGCCACTGGTCACTTCATCCAGCACCACAACCACGCCTTCAAGTGCCTTTTTTTCGCGGCCTAATTCTTGCGCTTTTTTCTGATCGTTCCAGATATCCGGGTCTTCCATAAGACGCACAACTTCTTCAAGTCGATCGCTTTTGCCGGGATAATCGAGGTAACGACGTAGTTCTTCGCTGCGGGAAGCCAAATCTATAATTTGGTTCGCAATCTGATTAAGCTGTTCTGCTTCCATGCCTGTGGCTTTGTCCCATTAAGACGGCTTGCAGCCGGTCTAACTTAAGCGATCGTTGCGAGGGGAAGTCCGGCTTGAGACACATATCGCGTATTTTTGAGGAGAATAGCGGGCTATTCAACGAAAAAATGCGTGAAATGTGGCCAAATCCGGCTTTTCCGCAGTAGATCTGTCTTAAGTCTGGCAGGCTGCACACACTAAAGCGCGAAATTATACCGTGAGAGTGGCATTCAAGGGGAGCCAAAAACAGAAAATTGCTAAAAGTACGTTTATTGCTAGGGTATATTGGCTTATACCTGTACTGAAATTTGCGGAATACTGACTTGAATGGCTGTTGTGTTGCCATCAGCGGCGTAGACCATAGGCGTATTTGCTTGCTTCGCTGCTTGCTCTAAAGCCGCTGTCGCTTTTGATAAGGTGCTATCCATAGCTTTTATGGCGTCGTTATAGAGCGACTTATCGGTTTTTGAATCTCTTTTACTTTTTTGCAGCTCTAAGGCCAAGAGTAGCTTGGCTTTTTGCATGATTTTCTTGGCATCTTCTAAAAAATCACGATCTTGCGCGCTCATGCCATGTTTGGATTGCAGTGCAGCAAGAGGGTCGCTGGTTTTTTTATCAGTTTTTTCTTCTTGCTTTTGTAAGGCTTGCTCTGCGGCTTGCCCAATTTTTTCTGCCTCTACCTTGCTGGCGGAGGTATTTTCTGCAGGTGTAGCGGGGCGGCCCCCCGCGATAGCTGGGGTTTGTACCGCACCATCACCACTGATCCCTGCGTATTCTGCAACAGCCGCCGCGATTTGTTTGGCCAGCCTTGCTGCAGCCGCTACATTACCTTTGCCTACGCCTGCAAATTTCAACATGCCATCCAATTGGCGCTTTAGCATATCCAATCTTGCTTTGGCCGCATTTTTACGGCTGGCGATTGGATCCCACTTGGGGATTTTGAATGACAATGCGCTGGTTTGTGTAGAGTCGTCTGTTTCGCCAACGCGTTGCCGCGTATTAGGGGACGAAATCAACGCGGGCATGGATTCAGCAGCAATTTTCATAGGGAAAACCTTAGGGAGAAAGCGAGCAGTCAGTCTTATGACTATATATCGAAGAAAACCCGTAAACCTTTAATGTTATTTATGAAATATAGCGTGGGCAAAGGCGGTTTATCTTGTCTACGCAGCTGCGCGGCGTGGGCAAAAATGTGTTTCCCTAAGATGCTTACGCTGGCAGAGCTGGAGCATCAACCAATGTTCCCACACAAAAAAATGCGGCCCCTCAACAGGGCCGCATTTTTTATGATCGCGCATTGGGGCTTGCTTGAGTTAAAGGCTAACACCCCGATCTGCGACACGCACCAACGCTTTTTTCCTTACACCGCCAAGCGATGACGAATTTCGCGCAAGGCGGCAGACATCATGGCTAAATCTGGCGCTAATGTTTTCATTTCTTCAAACATACGGCGGCAGTGGGCGATGGCTGTTTCTTGGCTGCTTAACCATGATTCAACCCTTACTGCAGGCGTAGCACCTGGGCTTAGCTCCAAAGCTGCGCTGGTCAGGGCAATGTGGGCACGCTGCAGATCATCACGGCATGCTAAGCGGGCCAGCGTTTGCCAGTGGTTGGCGCGTGGCAATTGCTCGATCAAGCCGTGCAACCAATCTAGCTCTAGCGCATCACCAAGGGCAAAGTGCACCGTTGCCACCGCGTCTACTTCTGCGGATTTTTTCTTAGTGAGCAGCGCGATATTCAGCAGCTGCGTTGCACCATCAAGGCAGGCACTTTGTCTAGCAAGGGCAGCGGGTACGCCTGCCTCTAGCCAGCTTTGGGTGATCTCTGCCTGTCTGGCTGAACCGGCATACCATTCTGGCAATTGCGGCAGCAGAGCCGGGATTTTGCCTTTTAGATCGCGGATCAGCTCTGCGTAATCTGGCAGGGTGTCTTGGTTTTGCACCAGCCAACGTGTTGCGTGCTCTAACTGACGACGCTCGCGCAGCAACATGGAATATTGCATAGTGGCCGGAATCGCATTATCTAACGATTCAATAGCAACAAAACGGGCTTCGCTATCGAGCAGCTCGGTCGCATCGTACCAAGCACGCACAATCGTGGCTGGAGGCAACTCGGTTTCCTCAGAAAGACGGAACACAAAGCTGATGCCCATGCGGTTGATGGTGCGGTTGGTCAGCTCATTGGCCACAATTTCACGGCGCAGTGGATGCTCACCTAGGCGATCACCAAAACGATCAACCAGCGGTTTAGGGAAGTAAGCTGCCAGCAGGCCATCCCAATCTGCGCTATCCGGTAAATCGCTTGCCAGCAAGTCTTGGAATAGCGCCATTTTGGCGTAAGCCAGTAATACGGCCAGCTCTGGGCGCTCTAAGCCCTTGCCCTCTTGCTGACGTGCAGCGATTTGTGTGTCAGTTGGCAAGAATTCAATGCGGCGAGATAGGCGACCGCTTTTTTCCAGTGCTTGCATAAAGCGCTGATGCACCGGCAACAGCGAAGCAGTCTGCTGATATTCAAGGCTGATGGCTTCGGTTTGCAGATAGTTATCACGCAGTACCAAATGGCCCACTTCGTCTGTCATAGAAGCCAGCAGATCATTACGCTGCTTCATAGTGAGATCGCCACCGGCCATAATCCGCCCCAGCAAAATCTTGATATTGACTTCGTGGTCAGAGCAATCCACACCGGCAGAATTATCAATTGCATCCGTATGCACACGGCCACCGTGCGCTGCGTATTCAACCCGCCCTAATTGGGTAAAGCCCAAGTTGCCGCCTTCGGCGATGACTTTGCAGCGGAATTCCTTACCGTCGATACGCACGGCATCGGTGCCACGGTCATTCGCTTCGGCCGGAGTCTGAGTCGATGCCTTGCCGTATGTACCAATCCCACCGTTGTAGAACAGATCAACGGGCGCTTTCAGCATGGCTCGAATCAGCTCGCTTGGCTCCAGCTCATCCGCCTCTACATCAAGGATGGCTTTGACTTCTGCCGATAGCGGAATAGTCTTGGCATTGCGTGGCCAGATACCGCCGCCCGCAGAGATCAGCTCCGCGTTGTAATCGGCCCATGAGGAGCGGGGCAGATCAAACAAACGTGCGCGCTCTTTAAACGACACGGCAGGATCTGGGTTTGGATCAAGGAAAATATGGCGGTGATCAAACGCACCTAGCAACTTAGTGTGCTCGCTACGTAGCAAGCCGTTACCAAACACGTCCCCAGACATGTCCCCGACGCCAATCACAGTAAATTCATCGGTACGGGTATTGATGCCCAGCTCACGGAACTGACGCTCTACCGAAACCCATGCGCCCTTGGCGGTAATGCCCATTTTTTTGTGGTCGTAACCTACTGAGCCGCCCGAAGCAAAAGCGTCGTCTAGCCAGAAACCATAGTCGCGGGAAATACCGTTGGCGATATCAGAGAAAGTGGCCGTGCCTTTATCGGCAGCCACCACCAGATAAGGATCATCCTCGTCTAAACGATGGACTTGTAACGGGTGCACCACTTGCCCAGCCACCAAGTTATCGGTTAAATCCAGCAAACCACGAATAAAGTTTTTGTAGCATTCAATGCCACGCGCCATCAGCGTTTCGCGATCGCTTGGTGGGTTTTTCACCACAAAGCCACCCTTAGAGCCAACCGGCACAATCACGGTGTTTTTTACCATCTGCGCTTTGACTAAGCCCAAGACTTCAGTACGGAAGTCTTCACGGCGATCAGACCAGCGCAAACCACCACGAGCCACTTTGCCACCGCGTAAATGCACGCCTTCCATTTCTGGCGAGTAAACAAAGATTTCAAATAACGGCACAGGCTGCGGCATATTTGGAATGCGCGCCGATTCAATCTTGAACGAGGTATAAGATTTAAGCTTGCCTTCGCCATCTTGCTGGAAGAAGTTAGTCCGTACCGTGGCCAAAATCGCGGCCAGCAAGCTGGATAAGATGCGTTCTTCGTCCACGCTAGATTGGTTAGCGCACGCTTGGCGAATCTCTTCAGCCAGAATCTCAGCCACACCAGCAGAATTGGTCACCGGATCATGCGACATCACAAACAGAGCGGCTAGCTGGCCGCTGAGCTTGCCGTGGCGTAATAGGCAATCTGCGATAATTTCAATGCCGTACTTCAGGTTAACCTGACGCATATAGCAAGAGTAAGCACGCAGGATCAACACTTCACGCCAAGCTAGGCCCGCACCCAAAATCAGGCGGTTAAAGCTATCGTTTTCGCAAGCACCTTCAAAAATAGCAGTAAACGCGGCGATTAGGCGCTCACGATCAATGCTGTTTTCTAGCGACGTGCCTACAGGCAGGCGCAAGCCAATATCAATAATCCAAGCATGCTCGGTTTGATCAAAAGTCAGCGCATACGGACGCTCATCCAGTACACGCACACCAAGGTTTTCTAGCAGCGGCAGGCAATCTGATAGCTCAATAGGCTTGCCACGGTAAAGCTTCAAACGCCACAGGGTAGGATCAACCACGCTACCTGGTGAAAGGGTAATGGCGATCTTGTCATTCTTTAAGCTGGCTTCTAGCGCTTCGATGTCGTAAACCGCCACGCGGCCTGTGAAATCTGCGCAGTAAGCGGGGGAGAAGGCACGTTGGTAACGCTGATACAGCGCGGCACCGGTTTCTTCGCCACGTACATGGGTCAGCTGATTGCGTAAATCATCTTGCCAGCGCTGTGCGGCACGGGCGATTTCGTCTTCAATCTCTTTGACGTCATACACAATGCGCTCGCCAACGGGCAGGTGAATCAGGAAGTGAATCCGTGCCAGCGGGCTATCAGCCAGCAATACATTGAATTCAGCCTCGTAACCACCTAGGCGTTCCATTAGGATTTTTTCTACTTTAACGCGCACTTCCGTGGTGTAGTTATCACGCGGCACAAACAGCATCACCGATACATAGCGGCGATACAGATCTTCACGGAAGAAAGTACGTACGCGGCTGCGCTCGTGCAGGCTAACTACACCCTGAGCAATACGCGCCAGATCATCGATGCCGATTTCCAGCAGCTCATCGCGCGGATAGGTATCGATGACATTCAGTAGCGCTTTACCACGATAGCCGCCTACATCCGCATCGCTAGCCAGTAAGACGGCATTAATTTTTTTACGTACCAGCGGGATGTTGCGTGGTGGCGTGGTGTAAGCGCTGGCAGTATATAAACCAAGGATACGTAACTCGCCGATAACTTTGCCTGTGGCATCTACTTCGCGCAGGCTCACCATGTCTAAATACACAGGGCGGTGAATCAGAGAGCGTGTATCGGCCTTGGTCATTAAAATAAGCTGATCGGCAGCATAAGCGCGTTGGCGCAGATCCACCGGCAGGGAGGCCCAAGTGTGCGATAGGCCGGAGTCGCCCGCATCACGCAGCAGGCCGTGGCCAGAGCCGCCAACAAAATGCAAGTCACCATTTTCTGCAAAGCGGTAATCACGCACGCCAAGGAAAATAAAGTGACCCGCCAGCATCCATTCTAAAAAGGCGCTTGTTTCACGCACCAGCACAATATCCAGCGGAGGCGGACGATGGCGCAAGCCTTCTAGTGCAGCCGTGACGCGATCAGCCATGGCAGGCCAATCAGTCACACACGCATCCAGCATATCTAGGGCGTTGTTTAAATCATTCTCTAACTGAGTAATGGCATCGCTAGAGGTGATGCGGTCTATTTCAATATGCATCCATGATTCGGCTGCGCCAGCTTCATCCATCTCTTGCCAATCGCCGTTTTCCTGACGTGCGACTTGCAATACTGGGTGCACCACCTGATGCACGCCATAGCCACGGCGCGCCACCGACATACCGATGGTGTCAACTAAGAAAGGGCGATCAGGCTGGACGATCTCGATCACGGTATGGCTACTTTGCCAGCCGTGATCAGGTACGCTTGGATTATAAATACGCAATTTGCGTGTATTGGCCACGCGGTTGCGCGCCATGCGCCAATGCGCAAGTACCGCGCCAAACCAATCTTCCGGCGTTTTTTCTATTAAATCGTCTTCAGAAATGTGGGCGAAGTAAGCAGAGAGAAAATCTTGGGTGATCGGCTGGTCACTCGCCGCAGCAAGTTCACCTAGTGCTTTGAGTGTGGACAAAACGGTCATAACAGAAGCTCCGGTTCAGTGTGCCCTGACTCTATACCCACCTTTCAGGCATTGCCAGCTTTGGCGCATCATGATTTTCACTAATAGCAGGATTACAATAGTAAGAATATTGCAGCCAAGTTGTTGTTGTTAATGAATAAGCCTGACAGCATGTTATTTTTAACAATAGGGTAAATTGTAAACTTCAAGAATATTTAATTTATGAAACGTTCGGAAAATCCATTCATCCTACGTAAGTAAAAACACCTATATCCATGTATTTACTGGCTTCTACTTAAAAGAACGCGCTTTTATTTGCATACTTTAAATAATGCCTTATGGTGTTTTTAAAACGATTGTTTCAATGAAATTAAATAAATAGGATTGTTTTTGTGATTAAAATATGCGCAATAAAAAGCGTATTTATTTCTTCATGTTTACACCCCAATTACAAGGAAAAGACTTGTCTAGAGCAGAGCGTTTACTCGCCTTAATGCAAAAATTGCGTTTGTATCATTACCCAGTCAGCGGCGCTATTTTGGCGGGTGAGCTAGGCATTAGCCTGCGTACGCTCTACCGCGACATTGCCAGCTTACAATCGCAAGGTGCGCAAATTGAGGGCGAAGCTGGCTTAGGATTTGTCTTAAGGCCAGGATTTACTTTGCCACCGCTGATGTTTAGCGTTGAAGAGATTGAAGCCTTGGCCCTAGGGGCTAAATGGGTGGCCAGCCGCACCGATGCCCGCTTAGGCGCAGCGGCTAGCCACGCTTTAAGTAAGATTGCGGCAGTATTGCCCACAGAGCTGCGCTTAGAATTAGATACGGCGGCCTTACTGATCGGCCCCAGCCAACAGCCCAATGACTCTGACGAAATACTTGGCTTAATCAGAGAAGCCATCCGCCATGAATGTAAGCTAGAGCTGCATTATTTAGATGCGCAAGGCAAACAATCCACTCGCATCATCTGGCCCTGCGCCTTGGCTTTTTTTGATTACGCAAGAGTAGTGATTGCATGGTGCGAGGCACGCCAAGCTTTTCGCCACTTTAGGGTGGATAGAATTAAATCACTGCTATCACAAGAGCAGCGTTACCCCAAGCGCCGTCAAGCCTTACTAAAAGCTTGGCGAGTAGCGGAAGGGATTACCGAGCAAAGGCATTGATCTTGTTGCTTAGCAACTGAAGTAACGCAGTAGCCTCTGGCTAGATTTAGCTTGTGCTCAGTAATATTCGTCAGTGCGATTAAAAAGCGTATAGCCCACAAAGTTCGGATGGTGTGTTAACTACTGACAAAAACTGACACAAGCCCCCGCTAAACTTCAGGCATCACTAAAGCGACGGAGTCCCACCATGTTTAATCCTGATTTTGTACTGCTGTATGTAGATAGCCCAACGGCCAGCGCCACGTTTTACCAGAGCATACTAGGCCATGAGCCGATTGAGCTTTCTGCTACCTTTGCACTCTTTAAGTTGGAATCTGGCCTTAAGCTTGGCCTGTGGTCAAAACACACCGTGGAGCCAGCAGCGGGCACAACCGGGGGCGGGGTGGAGCTGGCGTTTTTGCTGCAAGGGCGAGAAGCCGTGCAAGCTCAGTACGAAATTTGGCGTAAGCAGGGCCTAGCCATCGCCCAAGAACCTACCGCTATGGATTTTGGCTACACCTTTGTGGCGCTCGATCCAGACGCGCATCGCTTGCGTGTGTACTCCCTAGAGTGACATGCTGGATTGCCGTGGTTTGTTGCGAGCACGTTGCACGAGGGGTGGCGGGTTGCTATATGCAAGTTTGCCACGGCAAATACGGCCCTTTAAAACGCATCCAGCCCGGTGATTGGGTAGCGTATTACTCACCCAGCACGCAAATGGGCGGCAAAGATAAACTACAATCTTTTACCGCCATCGGCATAGCAAGGGCAGGGGATCCTTATCCTTTTGATATGGGTGGCGGTTTTATTCCCTATCGCCGCGATGTGGATTGGCTGCCCGCACAGCCCGCCGCGATCCTGCCATTACTTGAACAATTAGATTTTTCCCGGGGTATTCGCAACTGGGGCGCACCATTTAGATTCGGCTTATTTGCTATTAGCCCGCATGATATGCAAACCATTGCAAAAGCGATGGCGGCCGATCGTTCAAATAGCCCCGCCTTACACCCCATCCAAGCCACACAAAGCTCACTTTTTCAAAGGCTTTATATGCAAGCAAAACACGTTGAAGGTTTTTTAGTTTCGGGTTTAAGCACAAGAACCAAAAATAGCGATGAATTCAACCCCACTACGGCGCAAATTCCGAAGCTATGGGGGCGTTTTTTCTCTGAAGGATTAATGGATAAAATCCCAGAGCGCATCGCCAATTCACCTATTTATGGGGTGTATTCGGGATATGAATCCGACGCTAACGGCCAATATGATCTAACCGCTGGCGTTGCCGCATCTAGCCCAAGTGGCGATTTTAACCACGTAGCCATTCAAGCGGGGCCATACTTGGTTTTTGAAACGCGTGGCGCCATGCCTGCAGCAGTGATCCAAGCTTGGGGCAATGTTTGGGCCTATTTTGAGCAAAACCCACAAATTAAACGCAGCTTTATCAGTGATTACGAAGCTTATCTTGGGCCCAATGAAGTGCATATTTACATCGGCGTAGCAGCAGAATAAATATCGATTCCTGTAAAGTTGGCATGGGCTGCACCATATTGCAGCCCTCTACAAACCAGCTTTATCAAATAGGAAAACATATGCGTAAAACATTGATTAAGTTAATTACTTCTTTGTGTTCAGTGGTTCTTATCGTGGCTTGCGCGCAAATGCCAAGCACTGATTCCACCGCCCAAACGCAGCAAGCCCAAGATTTATTAAGCTTAATCGCTCAACGTTTAGCCGTTGCGCCTTTAGTGGCTCAAAGTAAATGGAATTCGGGCGCTGCAATTAATGACCCAGCCCGTGAGCAATCCATCTTGGTGGATGTGCAAAAACGAGCCATCGCCATTGAGCTTGATCCTCGATTCGCCGCCGCATTTTTCCAAACTCAATTTGATGCGGGCAAATTAATACAAAGCCAGCTTCATCAACAATGGCGTTTACAAAAACAAACGCCCTTTACCCCCGCCCCCGATTTAGCCAAAGATGTACGCCCCGTATTAGATGGGCTAACCCTGCAATTACTCATAAAGATAAAAACAGTACAAGCAGATTTATGCCAGCCAGAAACCAAGCGCGCATTAAACACAGCAACAGGGCCGCTCGCGCAATTTACTCCCGAAGTAAGCGCAATGGCGCTCAGCACATTGCAATGCCCCTGAATCATGGCCGCCCCATCTTATTTGGTGGGGCAGATAAAGATTTTTATGGGCCAAGCTGGCTCAGCAAAATCAGTTAGCAGAACTTGGCCAGAGCCCTAATGTCGAAGTGGCCAGTTAGCTTTGCCTTCGCCTCAAATAGGCTTAGAAACGGTGATCGGGCGTGCCGCAGTTGCTGATGCTACCCCATGAAACCCATGCTGGCCCACGGCAAAATGAGCAATAAATTTCGTTGTAGTGGTAGCCCGCGTTAATCAGCTGAAAAATCAAGCGGCTAAGTGTCATATCGCGGCAGCCCCATCTATTTCTTACAGTAATTACATCAACGTCTACCGTTGGATCTTCAACCAAGGTTTCTAAATTGTCATATGAAAGGCCGCGCTGGCCGTCGTAGCAGCAATCAATGATTTTATCCAGCGTTGCAATGCCGGTTACGCCGTTGCAGTGATAGCCTTCAAACTTAGTCAGGTTGTAATCGTGGCACTGCGCTCCTGCATTGATTATTTCTACTACCCCCACTGGACGGTTTGCGCCACGGCCGCAGTTATAAAACGTAGTAGTAAGGGTGCTGCCATGCGGCGCAAAAAAAGAAATTCCGGTGCCAGCAGGCACGGTAAATGTTCTACTCAAAGTGTTTCCAAATAATAGCTGCTCACCGTGCGCCGTAATCATGGCGGCATTGTGATGCCTGTTGCCATTGTTATTGGAGAAAACATAAAGCTGATCATTTAACGCTCTTTTTCCTACTGGCATGGTGCGCTCCGGTGAGGCTAAGGCCATTGTTATGGATTGTTGATCACAATATGGCTGAGCCCAATTTTTAGAGGTGTATTACAGCGGCTCCAAAATGTAGGCGGGGCGTAATTGGCGTGTGCAACAGGAAAATCAGAAACCAGCTGGCGCGACATCATAAAAGTATTGCCAAACTGCACACGCATTGTCCATGCGCCTGCACCGACATGGCCGATGAGGGCGCCTGCATCTGGTTCATGCCCATGAATTTGCCATTGTATTCCATTTGCATCTGCCCATCGAAATTTGAAGCCATATTGTGATCTTGGCTCAAACTCAAAAACATTTTGTTGTCCTGCAGGAATAGCCGCAAGAATATTGGCACAGGTGCCTCCACCATCGATAACGCCAGGGGTTAAGGGGTTTACATGTGCTTGTACCAGTAGCTCAAAATCATATTGAGTTTGTGCGGTGGTTTTAACCGCTCCAGTGGGAATCCATTGGTCAGTGCCAAACAGATCTGCTAAGCCTTCAGGCATCTTATATTCCTGTTTTATGTAGCCTTGCCGATTTTTTTACCGCAAGGATGCGTAAGTAAATCAAATGTATTCACTTAAGGTTTATTAATTATATTAGTTATTATTTTAAATAATGGCGTAATTATTCGCGACGGTACTAGAGGCGTATTTGAATTGCGGGCAAGTCCACGGGCTGGCAGGGGATGGGGGGGCAGATAAGCTGAGGCTTATTTCAAGTAAGTGGCTTTATAGATAGCGGATTGCTTATTTTTAGTCCTAATAAAACACGATAAATGCCGTAAAAATAAGCAAATTACCCAGCAAGGCGAACTTATCTCAGATCATTGCATTTGCTTTTAGCTACTTGTTCAAGATTTGGCTTTTTCATTGCCCCGTCTCTGTTAGAATCCTGCCCCATGATACGACTTAAATCCCTCACTCTAAGACGCGGCACCAAGGTGCTGCTTAATTCTGCCGATTTAACTCTGCAACCGGGTAGCAAAACTGGTGTGGTAGGGGCTAATGGCGCAGGTAAATCTAGCTTCTTTGCGCTGATGCGCGGCGAATTACACCCAGATGCTGGCGATATTGAAATGCCGCCACGCATCACGATCAGCCATGTGGCGCAGGAAACGCCTGCGCTGGAATGCTCGGCGCTCGATTATGTGCTGGATGGCGATAGAGAATTACGCCGTTTAGAGCATGAGTTAGAGCATGTTTCGCACGACGACGGCATTCGCCATGGCGAATTGCTCGGCGAATTTGATGCAATTGACGGCTATACCGCCGCATCGCGTGGATCAAAATTACTGGCAGGTTTAGGTTTTTCTACGGAAGAACTCAGCCATCCAGTATCGAGCTTTTCAGGCGGCTGGCGTATGCGGCTAAATCTGGCGCAGGCGCTGATGTGCCGCTCAGATTTGCTACTACTGGATGAGCCAACCAATCACTTAGATTTAGAAACCGTGGTTTGGCTGGAGCAATGGCTAAAGACTTACCAAGGTATGCTGCTGGTTATTTCGCACGATCGCGATTTTCTTGACAACACCATTAAACAAATCTTGCACGTAGAGGGTGGGGCGCTGACGCTTTACACCGGTACTTACGAAGATTTCGAAAACCAGCGTGCCGAACGTTTGTCTCTGCAACAACTGGCGTTTGATAAGCAGCAACGCACCATCAATCACCTTGAATCCTTTATTACCCGTTTTAAAGCCAAAGCCAGTAAGGCACGTCAGGCACAGAGCCGCGTGAAAGCGCTAGAAAAAATGGAGCGTATTTCTGCCGCGCACGTTGATTCACCGTTTACTTTTAGCTTCCGCGAGCCAGAAAACAGCCCTAATCCCTTGGTGAAATTAGAAAACGGCCAAGCGGGTTACGATATTAATCGCCCTATCCTTAAAAACCTGACGCTCAGCTTAGAAAACGAAGCGCGCTTAGGCTTGCTGGGTGTCAATGGCGCGGGTAAATCGACCTTTATTAAGGCTTTGGCTGGCGAAAATCCATTGTTACTGGGTGAACGCGAAGAAGGCAAGGGGCTAAAAATTGGTTACTTTGCCCAGCATCAGCTTGAGCATTTACGCCTAGATGAATCACCGCTCTGGCATATGCAAAAGATTGATCCAAATACGCGCGAGCAAGAGCACCGCAATTTCTTGGGTGGTTTTGACTTTAACGGTGCCATGGCCACCGGCAAGATCGAGCCATTTTCTGGTGGTGAAAAAGCCCGTTTAGCTTTAGCCTTGCTGATTTGGCAAAAGCCTAACTTGCTGCTGCTGGATGAGCCAACCAATCACTTAGATATCGAAATGCGCCAGGCGCTGACGATGGCACTGCAAGATTTCGAAGGCGCGATTATTGTGGTCTCCCACGATCGGCACTTGCTGCGTGCTACGGTGGATGATTTCTGGCTAATTGAAGACGGCACAGTACGCCCATTTGATGGTGATTTGGATGAGTACACCAAATACAGCCAGCAAAAGCGCAGCGAAGAAAACAGCGCCCTGCGTAATTCCAGTAGCGCAATTGATCGTAAGGCTCAGAAAAAACTTGAAGCCGATGCGCGTCAGCGTAATGCAGTGTTGCGTAAACCAGTAGAAAAGAAGCTAGCTAAAGTCGAAAAAGACATGGCAGGCTTTACGGCAGAGCTGGCTAAAATCACGGCCTTGCTTGCAGAAGAAAACATCTATCTAGCTGAAAAGAAAAATGAGCTAGAAGCGGCGCGTAATAAAGAAGCCGAGCTTAAAAAGAAACTAGAGCCATTAGAAGCACTATGGTTAGAGATTTCTGATGAGCTGGAAGCACTGCGCTAAGAAGATGCCTTAATCAAGCCTGCTTTCTGCTACCAACCCCAAAAGCGAGATACCCCATCGATGCTTTTGGGGTTTTTTATTATGGCAAAGCATAAAGTGGCTCATTTATATTGCGCCTTAATGAGTTGAGTCACTTAGCCCAAGCGCTTTTATTAAAAATATTAATTCCAGAGCTGAGGTATAGTGAAAAATTAAATCCTGAATATTCACATGCGATATTCAGGATTGGCGGATATCGGGCTTGGCTATTTTGTGATTTACTGGCTTCATCTCTATAGTGAGTAAGCCCCTTTGCTTTAACCATCGCAATACCTAGGATATATATTTAATTTGCGAACAAAACTCCAATTTAAGCCAGCACTAAAAATCCCCTTTTTTTTGCGCTTTAATAGCAAAGCGCCGCAAAGGTCAGCGGCTTTGCCTGCGCATGAAATTCGCTGCACTCAGTGTGATTTGCTGCAAATAATGGATGCACTCCAGCCAGGGCAGGAGGCGAGCTGCGGCCGCTGTGGCCATCATTTAGTCCGGATTCATCGCCATCCCTTTGATGCATCACTCGCGTATGCCTTGGGGGCATTGATACTTCTCGTTTTAAGCTGCTTATTTCCTTTGCTGCGCCTAAAAATTGCGGGCAATTTCAGTGAAATGACTTTTTTAAGCAGCGCAAAAGCCTTGATTGATGCAGATTTTGGCCTCGTTGCTAATGTACTTTTAAGCTGTGTGCTATTTACCCCCGCTGTTTTTTTATGCGCCATTGTGTATCTAGCGCTAGCACTAAAATATGCCAAATATTGGCCGGGTATGCGCAGCGTGCTTAGGCTTGCTGTTTTGCTTGAGCCTTGGATGATGGCCGATGTCTTTGTGATTGGTATCTTGGTCAGCTTAATTAAGCTAGCCTCTTTGGCGCAAATAGCACTGGGCTTATCTTTTTGGGCCATGCTACTGTTCTCAATTGCCTTAACTAAAACCGTTGTGGTGTTTGATGCGCATTGGTTTGGCTTTCAACTTGATCAGCTAGAAGGCTTGCCCGCCCAAAAATTACGAGGGAAGGGGGCAGTTTCTTGCTCTGTGTGCGGCTTTTTTAATCCACAACAAGCATTAAAGTGCGAGCGTTGCTACGCGCGCTTGCATCGGCGCAAGCCACATAGTTTATCCATGACTTGGGCGTTATTAGTGACGGCCATCTTGCTATATATTCCTGCCAATATCTATCCCATGATGATCACCGAGTCCCTAGGGGATAAAACGCCATCAACCATTTTGGAAGGCGTGTTATTGCTGTGGAATATGGGTTCCTACCCTGTGGCTATTATTATCTTTATTGCCAGTGTGCTTATCCCGCTGGTGAAATTCATTTCAATTATTTTGCTGTGTCTTTCAGCCCAAAAAAAGCCAAACCATAACGCTTTGCATTACACACGCCTTTATCGTATGACCGAGCTAATAGGGCGCTGGTCTATGGTGGATGTGTTTGTGGTGGTTATTCTGGTGGCGCTGATTCATTTGGGGCAATTGATGTCGGTTTACCCTGGCGTTGCCGCGGTTTCTTTTGCTGGAATGGTGGTGTTTACCATGCTGGCTGCTTTAAGTTTTGATGTGCGCCTGATTTGGGATGCACAGAATGCTCAGGATCTTTCCAATGGAAAATGAAAACGAATTACCGCATGCCAACACAGGCTGGCTTCGGCGTGTCTCTTTAGTTTGGCTCGTGCCTTTGGCTGCCTTGCTAGTAGGCGCATGGATGATTTTTGATACTTGGCGACACCAAGGGGCGGAGGTGATCTTATATTTGCCTAACGCAGAAGGCATTGAGGTCGGTAAAACCACGGTAAAAGTGTTGTCTGTTAATGTGGGAAGGGTCAGCGATGTAGAGCTGGATGTGGCTGCGCATCGGGTGCGCATTACGGCCAAACTAGATGTGAATGCGCGCAGCTTGCTGAATAAAGACAGCCAGTTTTGGGTGGTCAAGCCACGGGTTGATCGCAGTGGAATTAGCGGCTTATCTACACTCCTTTCCGGATCTTTTATTCAGCTCAATCCTGGTAAATCCACCACCATGAGCAGTGAATTTAATATGCTAAGTGAGCCCCCCGTCACCTCATCTGACGTGCCAGGCTTGCGCTTAGCTCTTTCAGGGCGCGGCGTAAAAGTATTAAGGGTGGGCGACCCAGTGCTGTATCAAAATTTTGAAGTGGGCCGTGTAGAAAAAGCGGATTTTGATCCCGAGCAAAGGGAGATGACATACCGCTTATATATTCAGCGCCCTTATGACCGTTTAGTAACGATGAACTCCCGATTCTGGGTAGCCAGTGGCGTGCAACTCTCGCTTAATTCAGATGGAATTAAGCTTAACACCGGCTCAATGGAATCCATGCTCTCTGGTGGGATTGCTTTTGGGGTGCCAGACAATACCCCTTTGGGTGAACAGGTCCGTGATCAAACCAGTTTTACTTTGTTTGCAGATGAAGCCAGCTCGCTAGAGCGCCAATTTGAACGCCGCCTGCCTTATATTGCTCTATTTAAAGAATCTGTGCGCGGCTTAAAACCTGGCGCACCTGTAGAGCTGCGTGGTTTAAGAATTGGTACCGTGGGCGCAGTACCTTACGCCATCCCAAAACTAGAAAACAAAACCCGTAAAACTCATGGCATCCCTGTGTTGATCTATCTGGAACTAGGGCGCTTAGCCACGGGTGCAGAAAAAGAAAACGATGACTATTGGCGCAAAGTGATCGCCACCCAGATCCGTACTGGCATGGTGTTGAAACTTAAAAATGGTAACCTACTGACAGGGGCCTTGTATGTTGATGTTGATTTTAGCGGCAAACCATTACAAAAACCTTTAGAAACATATGCAAACCTAACTGTATTACCAAGCAGTGATGGTGGCTTAGCTCAAATCGAAAACAAAGTAATTGCCTTATTAGACAAGCTAAACGGGCTAAAAATAGAGGGTGTGCTTGCTCAAGGCAATAAGACGCTAGATGAAACCGGCAGGCTAGCTAGCGATGTGCGTGGCCTAGTTAAAACATTGGATGATTTCGCGCAGCAACCGCAGGTACAACATTTACCTGCCGAATTACAACAAACCTTAAACAAGCTGCAAGGCACATTAAATACTGTTGGCAGCACCCTAGATGATTACTCTGCGCAATCACCCGCTTACGGCGAGTTAAACCGCGCCTTGGGCAATCTAAACCAAATCTTGCAAGAGGCAAGGCCGGTGATTCGCACCCTCAATGAAAAACCGAATGCGCTCTTGTTCGATCGTAAGCAAGAAGACATTCAACCCAAAGGGGCAAAGTAGCCATGACAAAAAACTGGGTTTTACTACTGGGGGCAGGGCTCTTAAGCGCATGTGCTAGCGCCCCCATCACTCAATATTATCGCTTGGCGGATGTCACCCCCACGGCCACACCCACATCCACCAAGCTGCCCGCCATCTTAGTGGATATTAAAGTGGCGGATTTTCTCTCCGCGGGTGGCATCGCCTATCAGCAAGGCGATGTTGAGCTGCGCTTAGCTCAGCAAAACTTATGGGCTGAACGACTACCAGAGGGCGTAAAGCGAGTACTAATCGCAAGAATGCAGCAACAAGCCCCCAATAAACTATGGCTAGACTCTGCACCGAATGGGCGAATCAGCACGCTAAGCGTAGAACTTACCCAATTTAATGGCCGCGACGACGGGCAGGCCATCTTGGCGGGCCACTGGTTTTTAAGAAATGCGCAGCAAACCCTGATATTGCAAGCCCCATTTCATATCGAGCTAGCCCAACAAGGCAAAGGCTACCCAGCCTTAGTCGTAGCTTTGGGCCAGGGCTTAGATCGCCTAGGGCAAGAAATCAGCCAAAAACTAGCCGAGTGCACGGCAAAGGGCGACTGCTAACACGCATAAAACCCTTTTTTTAAAAATAGCCCCACTAAAAAAACCAAAGTTAAAAAGCTTGATGCCACTATTTCTGGTGTATTTCAGAGCTATTTTTACAGGCGATTAGGCTTGTAAGGTTTCTTGTTTTTAGTTCATCAACTTGACATAATATACATTTTAGGTGTCATGTATTTGTAAGTTATGCTCTGATTCTGGCCCATATCAAGCTTACAATCTGCACTGGAAAAAATGAAGCCACAAGCAATTATGGTCATCAATTCTTTCTTGCTGCCGGAAAATCTTTCTTTCATTTTTTCCCAATACTCTTGCTTGTCCTCACTTTTCGCGTGTTCTGCTTCAATAATTGATAACAGTTCGCGTGCGTCAATGCTTAAAACATCAGAAAGCTGCATAAGGGCGAAGAGGTCGGGGCGTGATCCTCTTTTTCGCCAGTTTGAGATTGCGGATGGGGTTACGTGTATTGCTTCGGCAAGCTGTTTGTCTTCGATCACATTTAACTGTTTTTTTGCTTCGTTCAATATTTCTTCTAGGGTGTTCATTTATATCCCTTGACCGGATACACGGTCGTGTATTGAAATACACATACGTTAATCAACATATGTGTATTGATAATTATGGCACGCAAGAAAGCGCTCTCAATAAATATCGCAGAAATTACCGCTAGCGCGTCGCTTAAAGCTGACGACTACGCGGCGATTGATAGCGCCTTATTGGCCTCTGCTGATCGTCGCGCTTGTATTGATCGCTTTCTTGCTGCTGGCTATACACCTACACCGGCTTTTCTAGCTGAACTCAATTCCGAATCTATTGCTATCTATCTTTCTTTAAGCCCTAGCGCTATGCGCGGGGCGTTTCAACGCTTATCCCGCAAAAAGTTGCTGGTGAAGTCATCTGAGGCTGCGCAGCAGCCAGCGGGGGGCGGCTTGCCGCACCTGCTGGCTGAGGCGGAGCCGATTAAGACCCCCCCTAGTAACACGGGGGTCACTACTACGGAGTGTAAGGGTTCCAAATCCTCCGACTTAGACTTACAGCCCTTAAAGCTTGTCGTTACTAATACGGGCGATATTGTTGAATTCCCCCAGCGTCGCGGCTGGGGTGGGGATCATGCCTTTGTTGATTGGCTCAATATCACCGTGCATAAATCTACTGCAGATCAATACGCTGATTTTTGCGTAACGGCAGAGGATTACATTTTAGCGGTTTCAATGCGCCTAGAGGCAATCTTTGGCTTCGGTGTAACTAATAAGTGTACTAATGGCCGCAATTTCTATCATCAGGCTTATGAATTAGGTGATGGTTGGGGCTATCTCTGCATTGGCGGCCAGCGTGAAACCATTTTAATTATGCTAAATGGCTCTGGATGTACTGCGGCTAAATATGGCTGGGAAGGGCGCATGCATGATTGGCTAATAAATGAGGCTGAAAATCCGCGCATTACCCGTGTTGATTGCGCTTATGACGACTATATGGGCGAAAACTATTCAGTTGATCGTGCTGAAACTGATTTTGATGATGGGAAGTTTCAGTGTTATCGCGGTACGGCTCCCGAATGCGAGCAAATTGGGAATTGGAAGCGGCCAAATGGCAAAGGGCGCACCTTTGCTACTGGCCTGCGTCGTTCTGGTAAATATAGCCGTACATATGAACGCGGCAAAAAGTTCGGCTGTAAAGAATCGCCTTGGGTGCGTATCGAGGTTGAATTCAAATCGGTAGACCGTGTAATTCCATTTGATATTTTGTTGGTGGCCGGTGAGTACCTTGCGGCTAGTTATCCTGCTTTTGCATGGATTAACGAAAAGCAGTGCCGTATTCAATCGAATAAGGTTGAAACCAAGATTAACTACAACCGCGCCTTAGAAATTATTCAGCGTCAATACGGCCATTACTTTGATACGTTAATTCATATTGAAGGCTCGGCGGATGCACTTATTGCAAAGATTCGGCGTGATGGTGAGCCTAAACGCTTAAAGGTTGCTGATTATCGGTTTTCGGCTGAGCCCATGCGTTTAGCGTCAATTACTAAAGATGTGGTTATTGCTGCTGAGTTTAATTTTCAAGACTTTAGGGCTAGGTGTTCTGCTGGGTAATTTTTTTATGATTTTTAACGGGGTGTAATTATGCGTTTCAAAACAACTGTAACCGTAACCGGTGTTAAGTTTTTTAATGATGATGTGGAAGGTAAGCATTACGACACGACCACTTTATTTGTTTTGCTTGATTTGGATGAATCGCAAGGCAGGGCTAAAGGTATGGCTGCTGCTGAATATAAATATCCGTCTTCGGCTATGTATCAAACAATGAAAGATTTGCCATTTCCGCATGAGGCCGAATTGGTATTAAACCAAGTCACAAGTGGCAAAGTCACGAAAACAACTCTTGAATCTCACCGCATGTTGCCGGTTGTAAATCGTCAAACTGGCGAAGTGACTAAGGCTTAATAAAAATGAATTTAAAACCCGTTTGGATAGTTCAGTCTTTAGATGATGGCTTTTTCTTAATGCCGCTCAATGGCGATGTTGGTTATACGCAATGGCTATCCGAAGCGGGTTTTTTTGAGGAAAAACAAGCTGCGATTGATACGGCTGTAGATTTGTTGGATGGTCAATTTTCAATTAGTTCTTTTTACGTATTGGCTGACAGGTTAGAAAAATGATTTCCCAATGCGTAGAAATTAGACCTGATGGCTTATTGCAAATTGCATCAAATGTCGCAGGGGCTTGTGATTATGTAATTACGTCTGGTGGCATTTGGGATTGGAGTATTCAAGATGCTACGCCTGTATTGGGTAGTGTCGTTTTATTGTGGGCAATTGCGTTCACATTTCGCGTCGTGATTAAGGCGCTTAACTCTGGAGATGTAAAAAATGAAACATTTTAATGCGGTTCGTAAATTTGGTGCAGTTGTTGTTTTGGCTGCTGTGACTTCCCCTGTATTTGCTGCTGTTGATACTACGGGAATTATTTCTGAATTGGGCGATGCTGGTAAAGCGGTTGCGGTTGTTGGTGGTGCGGTTTTAAGCGTTATTATTGGTATTAAAGTATTTAAGTTTATTCAGCGTGCCATGGGTTGATTTTTTAATAAAATTAATTAATAGGGCGGCGATTGTCGCCCTTTTTTATATGCGGGGGAATTATGAATGGAAGGTTTAATTTATTTAGTCGCTGTTTTATTGGCCTTTTGGCTTATTTTTTCTGTGGATTAGTGAGTGCTGCTTCTTTTATTAATACGGATTCTGGAAAAGAAACAGGTGATCCTGTTGGATTTACGTATGCATATGCAGCGTCTGTTGGATATGGTGTGGGCGGTGAGGTTATGGACAATACGTGTCCGGCAGTTCCAGAGGGCGGTGGTTGTATTGTAAAAATATGGGCTAAATCTGCAACATCTGGTGTTTCTATTATGTTAGTTTTTGTTCGATTGAAAAAAAATCCTTGCGAAGAAAAAAAAGGTAAAAGTGCGGGCGATTTATTAGTGCCTCTTCCGTACTCGGGTGTTGATGGTGTTGGAGTGCCAATTATTACTTCTGCGGATGGTTTAAGTTCATTTTTTAAAAGTAGGGCTAGTTCTTGTGATGGAACTTGTGAATTAGTTATGTCGGGCTCTTTTTCTAATGGTGATAAATTATTTGCAATTGGTGATGATAAAAAATCTGCTTATGCGTTATTGAAAATGCAATATTCTGGTGATGAATGTAATTTATTTGATGGTAAAAAAGCGCCTCAACCCCCTAGTACTACTAGTCCGCCAGCCCCGAATAAAACACCTAAATTTCCTGGCGATTGTCCTGCAAATTCTAGTTTTGGGCAGGTGAATGGCGTTAATGCGTGCGCTAAAAATCCACCTAATCCAACTGATCCAGCTCCACCACCTAAGCCTACAGATAAAGACAAGTGTGTCGCAAATTGTGGAGATTGGGACCCTAAGAAACCAGCGCCAGATGGTACGGGTACTGGTGGCACAGGTGGCGGTACTGGTGGCGGCGGTCACGGTGGTGGCGGTGGCGGTGGCGGTGGCGGTACGGGCACAGGCACAGGCACAGGCGAGGACGGCAAAGATAAACCAACTCCGACGCCTACACCTCCTCCTGACAGTTCAATTACCGGCTCGTGCGATTCTTTCAAGTGCAAAAATAATGATCCGGCTACGTGTGAAATTGCGCGTTTAGCGTGGCTTAATAAATGTGAGTCCGACAAAGGTCTTGATGAATTAAATAAGTCTGAATTAAAGAAGGCAGGGGATAAGTCAATAGCAGGTGATGATATGGATGGGATTAGGTCAAAATTGAATTTTGGTGAAAATGGCGCTATTGACATGACTGACGTTATTAAAAGAGATACTTTTTTAACTAAAGGTGGCTTGTCTGATGTGAGTTTTTCAGTAATGGGGAAAAGTTTTTCTATTCCTTTTTCTAGTGTCAATAAGTATTTGGAAATGATGGGTAAAATTGCTGTGGCTTTTTCTTTATTGGCGGCGGCTAGAATTCTTTCTTCTTCTATTTAATTGGGGGTTTTATGCCTGCTTTGCTTGCTATTCCTTGGATTGCTGCTTTAATTGGTGGCCTTGTTTCTGCGGCAGCTTCTTTTGCTGGTCGTGCTTTAATTGGTCTTGGTGTGGGTGTTGTGACTTATACCGGCTTTAAAATTGTTTTAGATAAATTACAAAGCGATCTTATTTCTAATTTTAAAAGCTTGCCTATTGAAATAATGCAGGTTTTAGGCGTTTTACAAGTAGATACCTGTGTTTCTATTTTGTTTTCTGCATATTTGGGTAAGTTGGTTGTTAGTGGTTTGTCCTCTGGTTCTGTTAAAAAGTGGGTAACTAAATGATTAATTTGATTACGGGTCAGCCTGGTGCCGGTAAAACGCTCCGTACTTTGCATGAGGTAAAGGCTCTTTCAGAAAAAGACAATAGAGAAGTTTATTATTCTGGAATTACTGATTTAAAATTGCCATGGGTAGAAATTGATCCGGAAAAATGGTTCGATTGTCCAAAAGGCGCAATTATTGTTATTGATGAATGTCAGAGAATTTTTAGGACTCGTTCTAATGGTTCTTCTGTGCCAAAGCATGTAAGTGAATTAGAAACGCATAGGCATAAGGGTATTGATATTTATTTGGTTACACAGCACCCTATGTTAATTGATGGGAACGTTAGACGTTTAGTTGGTCGTCATTTGCATGTAATGAGGGCGTGGGGGTTTCAAAAGAGCTCCATTCATGAGTGGCAGGGTATTAAAGAAAATTGTGATAAGTCGCGGGCTAATTCTGTTTTACATGTTTGGTCATATCCAAAAGAAGTTTTTGATTATTATAAATCTGCTGAATTGCATACAGTTAAGCGGCGTTTGCCTGCTAAGTTAATTTGGCTATTGATTATGCCGATTACGGTTTTTGCTGCTGCGTATTATATTTATACAAATGTTGTTCATAAGAAGTCATTGGCCCCTGATGCTGTTGTATCTTCAGCGTCAATGCCTGCAGGTTTTGTGCCTTATAGTGCGCCGGTTTCCGATAAGAAGAAAACTACGGCGCAATGGATTGAAGAGCAAACGCCGCGTATACCTACACTTGCGTACACGGCTCCTGTGTACGACAAGCTGACTGAGCCGTCTAGTGTTCCAGCTCCTCAGGCGTGTGTAATGTCAAAAAGCAAAGGCTGCTTGTGCTTTACAGATCAAGCTACGCCTCTTTATATGCCTACTGAACTTTGTGAAAACATTGTTAAGCATGGTGTTTATTTGGCTTTTTTAAATAAGCCAAATATTGAAAAAAAAGAAGAAATTTAACCGTGAGCATACTTAAATTATTCTTTTGCATGTTGGTTTTGCTTGTGCTTTCTTCGTGTGCAGTATCTCCACTTGATCAGGGTGCATTCATTGATTTTTGGAATAGGGGGCGTTTAGCGGGTGGGCTTGTTGGTGTTGATAAATTGTAAGTGCTTTGAAAGTGATGTTTTTATCTGTATGCTTTCATTATTAATGAGGGCTTACAGTTTATGCGGTATTTGTTTGTTTTTATCTGTTTGGTTGCGCCATACGCTTCGGCTGCTGTGTACAAGTGCTTTGATGGTGTTCGGCCTAAGTACACCTATCAAAATGCGCCTTGTGAGGATTCAGGACTAAAGACGGCAAAAGAAATTACTAACAAGGATGCATTGGTAGGGAGTGCGGATTTTTCAGGCTATAGAAGGGAAGCGCAGCAAAGGGCTGAAATTTCTAGCAATGTTGATCGTGACTTTAATGAGCGGCGAAATATTGAGTATCAGCGTTCGGGAGCTGGTCAGCGTAAAGATACTGCGGCTGAGTGTGCGTCATTAATTGAAGAAAAGCGCTATATTGTGAGTAGGCAAAGGCATAAATCTACAGCATGGCTGCATGCGCGTTATGCAGAAAATAGAAAGCAGATGCAAGCGATTGATTGCCAAGGGTTGTAATCATGAAAGCCAGCTAAATGCTGGCTTTTTTCATTAAGAATTAACGCTGATTAAAATTACGCCAAAAACTGGTGTTGATGATGCACGATGCGTCGTGCTCAGGTTTCACGCATTTGTGCGTGCAAGCTGGGCTAATGAGGTGCGTTTGATCGGATTTGAGGAATTACCCTTTTAAAGGCGGGTTTTAATAGGGTTGTGTCGACGGGGCAGGCGGATCTTTTTCTCTGAAAACAGTTGCGAGCATAAGCCCGTATTTTGCTTCTAAGCTGCATTGGTTTTTGTAGAAGTTGCGTTGTTTTATTAACGACTCAATCAAGGTGTATTGGCTATTGCATAACATGCGGTCTTTTCGGTAGTGGTCAATAAAAAGGATTTCTTCGATTCTTGCGCATCCTTTTTTGTTGCCGTGGGGTGGAATGAGGCATTGCTCGGCTAGCGTCCAGTCTTTCCACTCACCAAAGGGCACAATGCCGCTTGTGTAGAATCTGGCCAGAAGAAAGATTGATCTTGGTATGGGGTCTTGGCCGGTTTGCCAGCGGTTTATTTGTCGAGGGCTTGTGCCTAGGATTTCTGCCAATTCTGACTCTGGCTTTGTTGAGATAGCAAAGATTAGTTCAGTTGTGGTTACCTTAAAGTCAGCTACTGGCATATTTCGCATTCTGTTTTCTCATAAAAATAAGGCGCGTAACGGCTGTTACGCGCCTTATCCTTGTTGCATGGATCCTACAATGTGTTGCTTTTTGCCAACGTGTAATTATTTACTCATGGTGGCTTTGGGGGTGAAATTAGCTTTGTAAGTTTACGTTTTAAACGCCTGTAGCTTGACATAATATACAATATACGAAAAAAATGAAAATGATGGGTGTAAGTATTATTACACAATGTAATTATTATTTAAAAATAGTAAGGATTTGCCGCGTCAGTCAACTAGCCACTCATTGCAAGCTTAAGTAAACCCGAGTATGTGTCTTGCTCATTTTTTGTCATTCGCCTGAGAACACATCAACATCAATAGAGTTAACGCGTAGGGGCGCTACTTGCTGCGCCCTAGCTGGACAGGGCGCAGCAAGTAGCGCCCCTTGTATCTTGTTCCCTGTGGTGGTTAGCTACTACCACACGAGGTGAAGTGAGCTTGATAGCGCCCTTAAGGCATCGACCTTGTTTTGTAGATAAAGCCCTTCACCTCACTTCTTTC
>NZ_JAWQUO010000051.1:0-31590 GCF_033446605.1 Iodobacter sp. CM08
GAACTCACGACCCTTGATTACTCAAACGCCGCTCTTTCGTACTACCGAGGCGCATGGACAATTCCTCGGACGGGACTTTAACCCGCTAGCTAAATTACTGTTACTGCGAACACCTGACCCCAAGTTTTTCGTTAAGACATCTATTTTCATGGCAAATTCAGGCCAATGCTTACGCTGCATCCTAAGTAATCAATCGCGAACCTGACTCAACAACAAGAAAAAGGTGGAAATCCCCGCTCAATCGGATATAGTATATTGGCATAAAACACTTCAGACTCCGTCCCACAAGGGCTTTAAAGGGGACGCAGCGTTTTTATACACCCAATGTGGTGGTTTTTCTGCCGTTTTAGGGGGCTACATCTTTAGGGGTATCCACAATGGATAAAGCACTTGTGACGAGTCTGGCTCTTGCGTTCATATCAGGAATAACCTTTCTCGCGTACAAACACCCGATAGCTTTTAAGCGCATCTATATCCCCTTGTGCTATCTTTTTTCCGTCTTGTCATTTACGGCGTTTGCTTGGAATTCGGCGATTGTTACTGTACTTTCCACGCTGAAGGCCTTTATCCCTACAGCGCAATCGTCAGCCGCAGCAACGAAAGCGCACGAACTCGATTTCCCTGCGTGGCATTCTTGGGTACTTCTTTGCTTTATCATTTATATGGTGTTCTTGTTGTGGCTTCCGAATTTGTTAGCTGATGACAAAGACAAATAAATAAACCTATGAATAAACCTATGAATAAACCTATGGGGTCAGGTCTTACATTTGACATGAAGCAATCAATTTAATTTGTCTTTGCAAACCACTTTAAATTTTATCTGATGTGAAATGTAAGACCTGACCCCATGCTTCTGCAGGGATATTGAACAGTTTGCTATGCAGGAACTTTTAACTCAAATAAATGAAAATATACTTAGCTCAGTTTGAATTTAATAAAAATACAAAACGAAAACATACAAAGTTAGTTAAGTATAAAGAATGAATGATAGCACCCTCAGTAAATCATCAATTTATCCGCTTTATTTTTACTCAAACAGGAACGAAAATGTCTAGGCTAAGGTCAATCAAAATAGCAGCCCTCAATATTGCAATGCATAACCCCCATTCGCAAAGCCGCTACATTTCATTGTTTCAAGATGCTTCATCAATACAACACTTTGTTCGTCTCGGCACATTACACGCTGCAATGTTAGGGCCACTTGTTTATGAAAATAAAGACGATCCAACTCTAGGGTTCACTGGAGAAATTTATCGCTTTGTAGCTATTGACCCATCTGAACCATGGTTTAATTCAAAGACAAAAGATGCGGCCTCTGAAGATGAAATTAAAGGAGTCAATATACCTGAGCACTTACTCCCTCACTTACAAACCATTCCTTTTCTTTTTAAACCTGATATACACGAATTATGGTTTGTAAGTAAAGATAGAAAACACACCTTTGGCCCTCAACTTGCGGTAAGTTTTTTCACAAAACTTTTTACTGAAGTTTGTCGTATTAAACAGTACCCAATCGTTGAAGTTACAGCGCTTCCTAACATTGAAACACTAAATGAATTATTGACTATTCCGAAACTTGAAAAATTAACTATTGAGTTAAAGAGGCCAAACGCAGATGATGCTGACTCTGATGAAGAACGTTGGATGAAAAAATTACAAAAACAGAAAGCCAGTAAAATGAATGTTGAGTTTGTAGCTTCCCCAGGAGAGTCCATTGTTCCTGATCTAGAAACTAAAACCTTAGCAGGCGTTGCCGCTAGAAATGGTAAGGTCTCCGTTATAGGCCGAACGGCATCTGGCAAACGGGTAGAAGAATCAACGGAGAGTCATCCTTTAGTGCAGACTACTGAGGTTAACCCACAAATTGAAACAGTAATGAGTGTTCTAAAACGCATTGCTAGTTTTGGTTAAAATTACATTAGGAATGTAAATATGTATAACGGAGTTGCAAAGATTTTTAAGCGCTACTGGTGTGCATATGGCGGGTTTAAAGCTCTTCGCTGCTCCCCTTATCTCCATGCTGCTATATTTTTCACGGGATGTACTTGGCATTTTTGGGCTGAGCCGCTGTGGTGGGATCAAGTTACGAGTGTTTTACCGAATTTATTAGGCTTTACACTCGGTGGTTTCGCTATGTTTTTAGGGTTTGGGGACGAAAAGTTTCGCGCAATGTTGGCAGAGAAAGATGAAGACGCTGATCCAAACAACCCTTCTCTTTATGTCAGCTTATGTGCAACATTTGTTCACTTTATTGTCGTCCAAATATTGGCATTATTTGCGGCTTTACTTGCTAAAGCATCATGGTTTTACGTTGCATGGCCTGATCAATTACATACGCTCATGCCATGGTTAAACTTGATTGGTGGAGGCATGGGTTATTTGCTTTTTTTGTATTCTGTAACATCTGTCTTGGCCGCGACTATGCATATGTTTAGAATTGCAACTTGGTATGAAACTCACATGGAGTCAAAGTGATACCTTAAACTCCATTAAAAGACCTCCTCTTGCATGCCGCTGAAAATAGCGGCATGTTTCGTTTGTAAATAACTGGGGTCTGAAAGTTAAATCCGCTTTCTTTGGCTCTAAGAGCATTAAGCATAGTAGGATTTAATTTTGTTCTGACCCCAGTTATTCCTGACCCCAATTATTCTTAGTGCGCAATCGCCCTTGATAAGAGGTATTGCGTACCTTGCAATAACAGGCAAGCAATACGCAAATAGTGCAAGCTTTCATCGGGGCATTTTTTACCGTTTAGGGACATATCTGGAGCGGCTTAAGCCTTGATCATGCAGGTGCATAAAAAATAGTGCGTTAAGTGGGCAGGCGTGGCGGGGTCATGAGGGCGCGCGCTGGGTCGATAGTAAGAGATCCAAAATACTTTCACAAAAAGAAAAAAAGCCAACCATTCTGCTTAGTTAAACGGCATAATCGAAGCTGGTTTTATAATCAGAGAGTCTATTTTCTTACTAAATACTTCAAATATGCTCCTATATGTATTTAAGTAAGGAAGAGCTTAAACTGACCTTATACAAATACTAAAAAGGTAAAAAATGCACTCTGAATATAAAGAAGAATTAAAAAGAAGAATTAAAGAGCACGGCATCTATTCATCGATACTTATGACACTAATCATTTTACTTTCTCTTGGTTTCCCTTCAATAGTTTTTATCTTTGAAGTTTACAAAACTAACACACCATCCTTCATTATAAATTTTAACGATAATGCATGGCACGTTAGAATGGAGGTTATTAAATCTACGGATAACATTAGAGATATAATAAAAGGACCGATAGGCAACAAAAATGAAGGGATAGAATCAAACATACTTTCCCTAAAAGAAGAAATTAAATCATTTTCAAACAAAATTGATTCATTTTCTTCAGAAGTACAAAAAAAACAAGTCCTTCTTCAAGACAGTCATATAAATGGTCAACGTCTTCTGTTTCTATTCTCTGGATTGTTTGTTTTATTTCTTATTAAGCTATTATCAAATCTTTATCGGCATAATGCAAACATCAGAACACACTACACTTCTATGTTAGATGCGCTAATTATTACAAGCTACGGACCGAATGAAGAAAAATTTAATCTTGAATTTTTCCAAAATGCATTAAAAACGGTTACACGAAAAGACTTAATCTTAGGCGAGACAACTAATGTTCTTGAGAAAATACTTACGCGAGAAAAAGTAATAAATGAGAAAAATTAAACGTATTTTTTAATGCTGTGATTTGAATATTTTCTAAAACCAGAGAAGTAAAAGCCCCGCTCACGCGGGGCTTTTACTTAAACGGCTGCTATTGCATAGGGCTTAAACCGGATCACCTCCACCCCCAGCCAGTCATTCAGCTCCTTCATCCGCTCCTGCAATGGCTCAATTTCGTTATAGGCAAACACGGTAGCCGCCTTCTCTACATCACCCAAGCCGCCGGTGTTGTTGGGGATGATGCCCATCAGTTGTGCCGGTACACGGTGGGCGCTTAGCTGGTCGTCACGCGTTACGTTCTTGATGTTCCAGAAGTCGTCCTTGGCCGCTACTTCTGAGATGGGCAAGATCTGCATGCCGTCTTTCTTGCCGCCTGGCGCATACACCATCAGATTTTTAAAATTGCCAGGGCCTTTGCTTTTTTGCAGGGCTTCACGCAAATCGTCGATATAGCTTTCGTTCTGGGCGGCGTCCGTCATGTACAGAATAAAACCGGCATGGCTACCATTTTCAAAATAGCGACGACGAAACAGCGTGGCGGATTCATTGAGCCAAGTTGAATTAAGCGCCGATAGGTATTCAGGCAGGCCGTAAATCTCTTGATTGATATCAGGCTCGAGTAGGTGAAACACCGCCCCCTGCTGGAATTCATACTCTTTGGCATAATCCAGCACCTGATAAAAACCGCCCTCTTTTAGCCCGACGCGCATGTACTTGGCCAGCGCGTGCGTGAGCTTAAGTACCTTGCCGGTGCGGCCGATATTCTTTTCTAAATAGGCATTGCCAAAGATTAGGTAATCCAGCGCAAACTTAGCAAATTCAGTGCGGCTTAATAGTGGGTGTGGAATAAAGGTTTTAAGCAGGATGTTGCGCTTTACCTGAATGGGGCTGGAATGGTGAACGGTGGCGCGGTAGGTTTTGGCTAGGCCATCAAATGACATCGGCGGCTCGTACCATTTGCCGTTGTTGTTGCACTCAAGTAAATCCAATAACTCTCGGCGATCGAGCACGGCGGAAGGCTCGCCAAAAGTAAAGGCAACCGAGCCGCTGGCCGCTGGATTGGGTGCGCTGGCCAGCATGGTTGGTTTAGGTAGATACGGTTTCTTTTTCATTTAGCACATTTCCATAAAGCTGGAATTAGTCGAGTTGGAGCCTTCTAACGGCTCATTGAGTAGCGCATGCATACATGCCCAGGCTAAGTCGGCGTGGCTGACTTCTTCGGAGCGGCTGGCCGTGTAAGTGACTTGCCGCCCGCTGGCCGTCATGGTTTTTTGAATGGCCATAAATGCGGCCGCAAGATCCGTCCAGCCCGCGTCAAACTCCAAGCGCCCTTTGCGGATCACGTCTTGGGCCTTCATGACTAAGCGCGCTTTCATATCCACGCTGTAATTGATGGCCTTAGCTGCTGGGTAGAACTGTTTCACCAGTTGATAAACGCCCTGCCCGATGCCGGTGGTATCGATGCCGATATAGGCCACGTTGTATTGGCTGCAGATTTGCTTAATCCCTTCGGCCTGCGCGGCAAAATCCATGCCTTTCCATTGGCGTTTCTCCAACACGCGAAACTTGCCGCCAGGCACCAGCGGCGGGGCCAGCACGATTAAACCGGCGCTATCCCCTGATAAAGCCGGATCGTAGCCAATCCACACTGGCCAGTAGGCAAAGGGACGCGGGGCAATGGCCTTAAAGTCCTCCCACTTTTCCCAACTATCAACCATGCACTTTTGCAATTCCGCCAGCGGAAAGATGCTGGCGCTATCATCGATAAACTCACACATCAGCAAGTTTTGATAATCGTTGGGGTTATATCGTTTTTTGATCTTGTCCAGATCAAACAGATTACAACCGCCTTCAATCGCGTCTTCTATCGTGACCACTTGCCGCCACTGATCGTCCGCACAGAGGCGGCCTTTGGCGAGGCTGGCCGGTTTGACATCGAGTAGGATGCGGTCGGCTTTGGCGCGGCCTTTATTGAAAGCGTCCCCCGACCAAAACGGGTAAGCATCGTGGTTTAGGCTGGAAGGCGTAGAAAAGTAGGTTTGCCGCCAGTGCGAATGCAGGGCCATACCCGAGGCGACCTTCTGAAGCTCCTGAAAACGTGGAATCCAGAAATACTCATCGACGTATAAATTGCCGGTGTAGCTCTGCGCGGTGCGGGCATTGGTGCCAAGGAAGTACAGCGTTGCGCCATTCGGTAAGACGATGGGATCGCCTTTTAGCTCCAAATCGGCGGCCTCTTTGGCAAAGGTAATGATGTACTGCTTAAACACATGCGCCTGCGCCTTGCTGGCACTTAAAAAGATCTGGTTACGGCCCGTGGTCATCGCATCGAACAGCGCCTCGCGGGCGAAGTACCAGGTGGCACCAATTTGGCGAGACTTTAAGACATTACGAAAGGTGTGTTTCTTGCCTGCATCAAACCAGCCGTGCTGATAGCCAAACAAAGAATCCATAAAGGCTTCTTTGATTAAATCAACGTGCTCATCATTGAAATCGTTCTTAACGGCCTTCTTGCGCTCTGCCTTGTTGCGGCTGGCGATATTGGGGTTGAGGTCGGCTTCATTGCCGCCGCCGGTATATTTATTAATCCTTGCGATACGTTCCATTTGCCGTGAAAGCAAATCAATTTCTTTAAAGTCGATCCCCTCTTTTTTATCCTTATTTAAAAGCAAGATATAGCGTGATTCGAGCGACTCCTCTACGCGCTCGATTAACTTCTTTTTGTCCCACTCATCGCGCCGTTTCCAGCTATGCACCGTGGCGGGTTTTTCGCCTAATGATTCCGCAATTCGTGAAATACGCCAGCCCGACCAATACAGGCGGCGGGCCTCAATACGCGGGTCTTTGATGTTTATATTTTCCATAGCCAAAGGCTAAGGCAATCAAAAGCAGAAGTATTTTGTTGCCTTTTGTGGAATGGCTATTCACAAAAGGCGTGAATTGATGGGGGTTTAATTTGTGTTGATAGTGGGGGCTACCGAGATAAGCCACTTATTCAATTCAAATAAATCGCAGAAGGATATATGAAATATAAATCTTTTCGAGTTGCCACCGAAGGCTCCACCACAGATGGCCGCAAGATCACCCGTGAATGGCTTAGCCAGATGGCCAAGAATTACAACCCTAAGCAATTTGGGGCGCGCATTAATTTAGAACACATCAAGGGCATTTACCCAGATAGCGTGTTTAAGGCCTATGGCGATGTGATTGCTGTATCCGTCAAAGAAGAAGACGGCGCAATGGCGCTATTTGCCACCATCGACCCGACAGCTGATCTGATCAAAATGAATAAAGATCGGCAAAAAGTTTACACCTCTATTGAAGTAGACCCCGACTTTGCAGGCACAGGCGAAGCCTATCTGGTGGGCCTTGCGGTTACAGACAACCCCGCCAGCCTAGGTACAGAGATGCTGCAATTCTCTGCCACTGCCGGCAACAACAGCCCGCTATTTTCTCGTAAAACAAATAAAGCCTGTTTGTTTACTGATGCCATTGAATTTGCGCTCGAAGAAGAGCAAGAGGAAGCCCCTACCGTGTCTATTTTAGATTCAGTTAAAAAAATCTTTGCCAAAAAAGAAATCAAAACCAATCAGCAATTCTCAGATATTCAGCAAGCCATTGAAGCCGTGGCCGAGTATCAAGCCGAAACTGCCGAAGGCCATAGCACGCTTAATAGCCGTATGGATGAATTAAACGCCAGCATGGCCGAATTGCGTGAATTCAAAGCAAAGATTGAAAACGAACCCGCTCATTTATCAGGCAATCGGGATAAAGCCACCGGCGGCACAGCGGCTTTAGAAACAGATTGCTAATTAGGCTATATCTCGCCATTCAATAAAAAATAATGAATATTAAAAAAAGGAAATACTATGCGCAATGAAACGCGAATTGCCTATAACGCTTTTGAAAAAAAAGTCGCACTATTAAACAAGATTGGCGACGCAAATAAAACCTTTACGGTTGATCCATCCGTCCAGCAAAAGCTAGAAAACCGCGTGCAGTTGTCTAGCGCCTTCCTCAGTAAAATCAATATGCCCTCTGTCACCGAGATGGAAGGCGAAAAGCTGGGCCTAGGCATTACCGGCACGATTGCAGGCCGCACCAATACCAAAAAGAACCCGCGTAAACCGCGAGACGTCACTGATTTGAGTTCTGGCCGCTATCGCTGTGTGCAAACCAACTTTGACACCGGCATCAGCTACGCCAAGCTGGATATGTGGGCCAAATTTCCAAACTTCCAAACCAAAATCCGCGACGTGATCGTTCACCAGCAAGCGCTAGATCGAATCATGATCGGTTTTAATGGTGTATCGGTGGCCGAAGACACCGACCGCGAAAAATTCCCACTCTTGCAAGACGTGAACAAAGGCTGGCTCCAGCAATACCGCGACAACGCGCCGATTAATGTGATGGCTGAACATGTACCCGGTTCCGGCAAAATCATCGTCGGTAAAACCAAGGTCAAGGGCGAAGACGACGTCACATGGAAGACTGAAAAAGGCGATTACAACAATCTGGACGCGCTGGTGTTTGATGCGGTGAATACCCTGATTCACCCCGAGTACCGCGAAAACCCTAATTTAGTGGTGATCGTATCCAGCGAAATGCTGGCGGATAAATACTTCCCCAAGATCAATAACGAGCACGCCCCCACTGAAGAAATGGCGCTGGATATGCTGATTAGCCAAAAGCGCATTGGTGGCAAAACCGCCGTCACGGTGCCTTTCTTCCCGAAAGACAAAATAATGATTCAGCTGCTGGCTAATTTGTCGCTGTACTGGCAAGAGGGAGGCCGCCGCCGTCATGTGCGGGAAGAGCCGGACTATGACCAGATTGCCGATTATGAAAGCTCAAACGACGCTTACGTGATTGAAGCCTATGAAGCGGGCTGCTTGATTGAAAACATCGAGCTACTGCCCGAAGAGCGCACGGAAGAAAAACCCGCAGAGGCTGGTAAGTGAGTCCTGCCAAAGCCCACTTGCTACGCATGACGGCGGCTCAGCTATCTAAGCAGAACGGCACTGCCGCCCATGTGAATGCCAGCGGCTACGCGCTGATGTTGCATAAGCTGGCGGGCGACAAGCGACGGCTTAAACAGATCCAGTCCCTTAGCCGCAAGATCGACGCCAAGCGCGAGATGCTGCCCGATTACGCGCCTTGGATCAGCGGGGCTTTATCCGCCCAAGGCGGTGCGCAGGATGAAGTGCTGATGACGGTGATGGTGTGGATGATCGACACCGGCAACTTCACTGACGCGCTGCCGATTGTGCGTTATGCCTTGCAGCATAAGCTGACCTTACCGGATCAGTACCAGCGCACTTTGGCGTGCTTGGTGGTGGAAGAGATGGCCGATACCGCGATGAGCTGGCGCAGTCAGGGCGAATCCATCGAGGTGGCGGGCCTGTTAGAAGTGCTCACCGCGACCCAAAACGAAGATATGCCCGACCAAGTGAAGGCCAAGCTGTTTAAGGCCATCGCTTATGGCTTATCTGAGCAGGACAAACCGGCGGCGGTGGACTACTTCCAGCAAGCCCTCGCGCTTCACGATAAATGCGGCGTTAAAAAGGATCTGGAAAAACTCCAACGCGAAATCAAGAACACAGCAGCCGAACCGGCTAGCTAAACAGGGCGTACCCCGCAGCAAGAGGCAGGGGGAGGCGAAGCCTTTTAAGGTTCTTTCAAATCCCCCTCCACCTCTTAAGGACAGATCATGGGATTTATTGCAGCACAAAAAAGCGGTGAAAGCTTAGAACCGCTGATTAAAAACAGCGGTTTCTGGCCTGATATCGATATCGCCGACGCGCACTTAGTATTACGCATCGATGGCACCGTCACCGAGCTAAGGCTAAGAATGGCGCTGATTGCAGCAATGGCCAGCGCCAATCAAGACCTGCGCAAATTCAAAGCCAGGCATCTGGCCGATGGCATCCAGAACTTGGCCGAGGTGGAAAGCGAAACACTGGATTGTCAGAGCGTATTAGTCAGCCATTACATCCGCGCCGTGTACTGCTTAGCCAGGGCAAACCTGATCGAGCGCTACCGCGATTTTGACAGCACCGGCGACGGCCATGATAAGGCGGATCAGTTGCTTGACCCTATCGAAGACCTACGCCGCGACGCACGTTGGGCCATTCGGGATTTACTTGGCTCAAACCGCGCCAGTGTCGAGCTGATCTGATGCAGGTTATAGCCAAGCAAGGCGACACGCTGGATGACATTTGCTGGCGTATTTACGGCAAAACCGCAGGCATCACCGAAGCGGCGCTGGCCGCCAATCACCGGCTGGCAGATCTGGGGCCACTGATTCCCATGGGAACCTTGATCGAGCTGCCCGATGCCATCCCGCCCGAATCCAAAAAAACCATTATTCAACTTTGGGACTAAACCAATGACCGAACCACTCACCGGCACCGCCGCCTCTTTCACCGTCTTTTTACTCACCATTGTGGGGCTATTTTCAGGGATTCACGCCGACGTACTGATGGGCAGTTTTGCGGGAGCGGTGGTGTTTATCATGACCGCACAAAAGCTCAGCGTTTTACAGAAGATTATTTTCTTTCTAACCGCGTTTGTGGCCGGGTGTGTTGCCGCCAAACTGGTGGCGGATCTGATCGCCATCCCCCTGCCCGCTTCGATTGTAGTCAGCGAAGGCATCGGCGCACTAATCGCTGGGGCCATCAGTATGAAGCTTTTGCAATGGCTGATTGTGCGGGCCGAACACCCCGAGAATTTACTCAATATCGGGGGCAAGAAATGAATCTCTATTTACTGATCAGCGTGCTGGCCAGCCTCTTTGCGGCGCTCAGCATTGCCCTATTCAATCGAAACAGCAAAGCCCATAGGCTAGGCATTTGTATTTTTGCTTATGGCTTAACCGTCTATTACGGCCTCACCGCTATTCGCCTGCTGATGGGCATCACCCCCGCCAGTCCCACACACAGCTTTTTGCTGCTGTTTAGCGGCGTTTATTTCTGCTTTAAGCGCGGCAACGTCAGCGACGCATTTACAGCTTGGGCATGGCCCTTTAAGAAATTATTTAATATCAATAAGGAGCAACACATTGAACACATCGAGCCGCCTCTCCCCGAACTTCAGCCTGCGCGAATTTATCGCCAGCACAACCGCCGCCCGCCTCAAAATCGACAACAGCCTGCCCGACGCTCTAAAAGACAACGCGACCCACACCTGCGAGCAATTAGAAAAAGTGCGGCGGCTACTCGACAATCATCCGGTCGTTATCACTAGCGGCTGGCGTGCTCCTGCATTAAACAAGGCGGTAGGCGGCAGTGCAGGCAGCGATCACGCCAAGGCCCGCGCAGTAGATATCCGCTGCCCGAAGTTTGGCACGGCCAGAACGATTGCCAGGGTATTGGCCGCCTCTAACATCGAGTTCGATCAATTGATTTTAGAGTCCCCCAATACGTACAGCGCTTGGGTGCATATTGGCTTTCGTAAAGGGGCCAACCGGCGGCAAGTGCTGACCAAGTTTGCAGGCGATAAAACCTATTACGCAGGGTTGAAATCATGAGTTTTTCTAAAATACCGTTCATTGCCTTATTAATCATACTGATTGGCGTAATTGCAAATAATGCGTCCCATCGCTACAAAATGAACGCGCTACGTATGGAGCTGGAAGCCAGCCAACAAGAAGCTGCCATCAATTCGGCCCTTTTACAAAATATGCACAAGGTCAACCAAGCAAACGATATGGCACAGGCCGACTTACGCAGCAGCCTTGAAAGCGTCAACACCGCCCTCCTTAAAAACAAACGCGCGATGGAGCAACTTAAAAATGAAAGCAAAGAAGTCAGGGATTGGGCTGATACTCGCCTGCCTGCTGATGTTGTCCGCTTGCGCCAGCGCCCCGAAATCGCCAGCGGTGCAGCTTATCAAGATTGGCTGTCCCGCCGTCATAGCCTGCCGCCTGCCAGCGAGCCAAGCCCAAACCAACGGCGAGCTAAATCAAGCGATTGAGGATCTGGAAGCCGCGTGGCATAGCTGCGCGGCGCAGGTCGATATGGTGCTTAAATGCCAGCAAGCCGCTAAGGCACCCCCATGATTAAGCCCGCCAGCCTGCGCGAATACCTTTCTGCCACCGTGCGCCACCTCGCCAACAATCCCGACAAACTGTCTATTTTTATTGATGAAGGCAATCTGATTGCCACGGCGGGCAAGTCGCTTTCATTTGAGTATCAATACACGCTCAACGCCATCATCCAAGATTACGCCGACCACCCCGACACGATCATGGTGCCGGTGCTGGCTTGGGTTAGCAGCAATCAGCCCGAGCTTTTTAGCAATGTAGACAAGCGCCAGAATGGTATTAGCTTTGAAGCGGATATCTTGAATCACGACACCATCGACCTTTCGATTAAGATCAATTTAACCGAACGCGTAGTGGTGCGAGAGGTAGACGGCAAGCCCATCATCACCCATTACGGCGAGCCGCCGCTGGATGCATACGCGGGCAAAGATTGGGCTTTATTCCTGCGCGATCAGCCGTGGCCAAGCCCATGAGTGAAAATTTTAAGGAACTGGAAGGCTGGGCGGCGGGCTTGCTTGGCAATCTGGACGCCAAAGCATTACGCCGCATGAATAAGAAACTGGCAATGGAATTACGCAAACGCCAGCAAGCGCATATCGCCGCCCAGCAGAACCCCGACGGCACACCCTACGCCCCGCGGCTGCCTCAGCAGCGTAAAAAGAAAGGACGCATTAAAAGGCAGATGTTTGCCAAGCTGCGTACCGCCCGCCACCTAAAAACCCAAAGCAGCGACACCGGCGCGGTGGTTCGCTTCTCACCCAGCACGGCCCGCATTGCGCAAATCCATCAATTTGGCTTATCTGGCCGCGTCAATAAAACGGGCACCATCAAACACAAATACGCCGCCCGCGTATTGCTAGGCTTTAACAATAAAGACAACGCCTACATTCTTGACTTAATCACCCAGCAAATCGGCAAGTAATGTAAAAGCCCGCCTCACACCCGCCAGCGCGTGAACATCGCGCACTGGCGCGGCACTATGGCGCAATGAATCAAACAGCCGAACATTCCCGAATTTTAGAAAGCCTGATCCGCATCGGCACCGTGGCCGAAGTGGATTACACCCGCGCCCTTTGCCGTGTGCAAAGCGGTGAGCTGCTGACCGATTGGCTGCCGTGGCTTACTGCCAAGGCGGGCAAGGTGCGCATCTGGAACCCGCCCAGCGTCGGCGAGCAAGTTGTTCTATTTAGCCAATCGGGCGAAGTGGGCGCGGGTGTGCTTTTACCTGGGCTATTTTCAGACGCCTTTGCCCCGCCCAGCCATGATGCCAGCGTTTCCTGCATCGCTTTTCCAGATGGGGCGCTCGTCAGTTACAACCATGCAAGCGGCGCACTCAGCGCTACCGGTATTCAAACCGCCATCATTCAAGCTTCTGTAAAAATCACTGCCGACTGCCCAGAAACCGAAACCACCGGCAACCTCACCGTCGGCGGGAATCTGAGCGTCAAAGGCGACAGCGACTTTGAAGGCAAAGCCGCCGTCATGGGTGCGTTTAGCTACGCCGCAGGCATGAGCGGCACGGGTGGCGAGAGTGGCGGCGCAACGACGATCACCGGCCCGATTAACCAAAGCGGCGGCGCAATCACCAGCAATGGCGTGGTTTTGGATTCTCATACTCACAGCGGCGTAGAACGCGGCGGTAGCAGCACCGGCGGGCCAAGCTAATGGCGGGCCTAAACAAACACAGCGGCCATTCGATTGATGATCTGGCCCATATCCAGCAATCGGTGGCCGATGTGCTCACCACCCCGCTGGGTAGCCGCTTAATGCGCCGCGACTATGGCTCTGAAATCCCCGCGCTGATCGATCAGCCTTTAAACGGGGCCACTCGCTTACGCCTGATGGCCGCCACCGCCAGCGCGCTTAAAAAGTGGGAGCCGCGTATCCGCGCCCAGCGCGTCAATTTAGAGCTGGGCCAGCAACACGGCGCACTCAGCGTCACGCTGGAAGCCGAGCGCATTGATGGCCCACGCGGCCAGCAGCCGGTGGCGCTTTCTATTCCTCTGCGAGCCTAAGCCATGAAAAGCCAAGAAGTAGACCTCTCCCGCCTGCCCCCGCCTAAGCTGATCGAGGCGCTGGATTTTGAAACGATTTTTAAGGAGCGCAAAGCGGCGCTGCTGGCGCTCTACCCCGATGCAGCCGCCGTGCTTAAGCTGGAATCTGAACCGCTCACCAAGCTACTGCAAGAAAACGCTTACCGTGAAGTAATCCAGCGGCAACGCATCAACGAGCGCGGCGCGGCCTGCATGTTGGCATTTAGCCAGGGAAGCGATTTAGATCATCTGGTGGCTAATTTTAACGTCCAGCGCTTTGTCATTACGCCCGCCAATCCAAACGCAGTGCCGCCCACCGATGCGGTTTTAGAATCTGATGATTCACTCCGCGCACGCGGCCAGCGGGCTTTTGAAGGCTTAAGCGTGGCGGGGCCAAGATCAGCCTATATCTTTCATGCTTTATCGGCTGACGCCCGCGTGGCCGACGCCAGTGCCATCAGCCCCGAACCCTGCGAAGTGGTCGTCAGTGTGCTGGCGAATGATGGCGACGGCAGCGCACCTGCTGATCTGCTGACTAAAGTCAGGCTGCTGCTATCGGGTGAAGATGTGCGCCCCGTGGGCGACCGGCTCAGCGTGCAGTCGGCCAAGATCGTTAATTACGCCGTCACTGCCGTTTTATATCTTTATCAAGGCCCAGAAAAAGGCCCGATTTTAGAGGCCGCTCACGCCCAGCTTAAAAAGTACATCAGCACCCAGCGCCGCATGGGCCGCGATATTCGCCAATCAGCCATCTTTGCCGCGTTGCATGTAGAAGGCGTGCAGCGAGTCGAACTCGTGTCGCCGGCTAAAGACGTGGTGCTTGATGAAACCCAAGCCGCGCACTGCACCGCAACCGAGATCAGCGTTGGCGGCATCGATGACTAAATCCTTATTGCCTTCTGGCTCTAGCAAGCTAGAACGCGCCATCGCCCAAAGCTGCCAATCAGGCCAAGAGTTACCCATTTTACTGGCGGCGCTTTGGAATGCCGACACCTGCCCCAAGGCAGCGCTGCCTTATCTGGCGTGGGCGTTTTCAGTAGACCGATGGGATGAGAGATGGCCAGAAGAAACCCAGCGGGAAGTCATCCGCCAATCGTTCTTTGTGCATCAGCACAAGGGCACCATCGGCGCATTAAAACGCATCGTCGAGCCGCTGGGCTATCGCTTGGAGATCACCGAATGGTGGGAAGAGCAGCCACTTGGCCCGCGTGGCACTTTCAAACTCGAAGTCAAAACCATAGACCACGGCATTACCGAAGAAACCCAGATCGAGCTGAATTACTTAATTGACGAAGCCAAGCCGCTATCGCGCCATCTGCTTGAAATGAATATCAGCGTCGAGCCACGCGGCTTGATCTATATCGGCGTCGGCCAATACCAAGGCGAAGTCATTAACATTTACCCCAAGGCAGTCGTATAACCATGAGCCAACAATACTTTGCAATCCTCACCACCTATGGCGCGGCGCAAATTGCCGAGGCCACAGCCCAAAACAAAACCATCCATATTGAAGCAATGGCCGTAGGCGATGGCAACGGCAAAGACACCTCCCCCGATGAAAACCAGACTCAGCTGGTCAAAGAGAATTACCGCAGCAATTTGAACTCGCTCAAATCTGAAGCGGGCAAAAACACCGTGATTGCCGAACTCATCATTAAAGAAAATATTGGTGGCTGGTGGATTCGGGAAATGGGCCTGTATGACGACAAAGGCGGCTTAATCGCCGTGGCCAACTGCCCCGCCAGCTACAAGCCACAATTAGAAGAAGGCTCGGGCAAGGTGCAAACCCTGCGCATGGTGTTTGTTGTCAGTAACACCGCCGCCGTCACAATCAGCGTTAGCCAGGATATTGGTATCGCCAGCATTGAGTTGGTCGAAGAAACCATGAAGCAGCATATTGCTGATGACGACCCGCATTCAAAAGATTATTACAATAAAAAAATCACCGATAAAACCAACGCCGACTTAAGGCAAGACCTCAGCGACACCGCACAGCAAGAAGCCAACCGTGGCCGAGATGAAGCCATCCAGCACGCGGATAAAACCGACGCAGCACACGTCCAAGCAGAAGACCCGCACCCGCAATACACCACAGAAGGGGAAACAAAGGGCCTGATTCAAGAGCACGTCCAAGCGCCTAACCCGCACGGCGAGCGCTACTACCTAAAAGATGAAACAAATGGCGTAGTGAATGAGGTAATGCAAGCCCATCAAAATGCGCCAGACCCTCACCCCCAGTACACAACAGATGAAGAAGTACGCGCTATTGCTACTAATCTTCACGCATTACGCGTCAACTCACAAACAGGCACTGGATCATTTGAAAATCAAATGAACACCAGTGCGCCTATTTTTGTGGATGCCTCAGTTGCTGAAGGGAATCATTTTAGCCCTGCACTAAAGCAGTACTCCGCAGGGGATGGGGGCTATGGTACTCAGGCCACTTTTGGGACTTACCGATATGGGGGAACCACCTTTCCGGCGGCAGCCATTGCGCTTGCTTACGACAATGGGCATGAAAATCATTGGTTATTTGGCCCGGATGGCTCTCTCGCTTCAAGATCATTCAAAGTGCTGGACGTTACCACTGCAATTGCAGCCGCCTGGACTGACTTTAACGGCGTTTCCTCTTTAATTCGCTGGAACGCTTATAGAGATAACCATGTGATCTTTGATGCAAGCAGTGGCATATCCCCTAGTGGCGGAGGAGTTAGCGTGGCCAATGCCACCGAACCTTGGAGAGAAGCCTTCCCCGTTTTAATGGGCTGGAATGGTGAGAATACCCATGGTGTTCGTGTTGACTCATGCCGAACGGCTGACAAGCTGCTCGATGGCTCTTTCGGCGTGCCAACCGGCGTCCCGCTCCCATGGCCCAGCAACACCCCGCCCGCTGGCTGGATTTTTTTACAGGGCCAAGGTATTAATCCAGCCGAAGCGCCTATCCTCGCTTCGCTCTATGGCGCAACCCTGCCCGACCTGCGCGGCATGTATATCTCAGGCTGGGACGCGGGGCGCGGTATTGATCCGGGGCGGAGTGTTTTGAGCTATCAGGCCGCCAATGTGGGCGAACACCAACATACGGTGCCTTTTGATGATGGCGGCTGGCTGCCTTACTCAGGTGGCGGGGGCCAGCCTGGCGTTAACTATGTGCGAACCCAGCCCAGAGCCACGGTCGATGGGCCAACAGGCCGAACACACCCAGACAATATTGCCTTCAATTACATCGTGCGGTGGGGATAATCCAATGCTTAAAAATACAATCAAACCAGACAACACCCACCCAGCACCGCAGCCAGAAACACTTCCCGCGCAGCCGGTTTCCTTCGATAAAGACGGCTTTGCCAGTCATGACGGCATCGTGCCTTGTTACTGCCATGACACCCACACGCTCGAATACATCGGCAAGGCTGAAATGTGGGTTTCAAAATATTGCGGCTTGCCTGCCGGTGCGGTGCTGGATGCGCCTAAACTCAGGCCCGCTAAAAACAAGGCCATCATTCGGAATACTGCCGAGCAGCAATGGGCGCTGATTGAGGATAATCGGGGGGCGGTGGTTTACCGTATCGCTGACGGTGCGCGAGTTATCTTCAGCGACTTAGGCCCGCTATCCGCTGATTACACCCGCCTTGAATACTTTGAAGGCGCGGTATGGAACGGTAAAAAATGGATCATGGGCGCTCAGCCCTTGCCGTTGATTTTAGACCCACCTGCTGCCATCGCTGACGATCCATTGCTCGCCTTAAATGAGAAAGTCGAACGACTTGAAAGCTTATTGGCTCAGGTTTTAAGTGAAACGCCCGCCTAAGCTGTGTCGTTCAAGGCTTCACAATCCCCAGTGAAAGCCAAGTAAAACAGAATCGCCCATGATGGCCAGGTCAATTCAAACCGAGGAAATCATGGGCGATTCATTCCACCATGGTGTGCGCGTTCTCGAAGTTAACGAAGGCACGCGCACCATTCAAACCATTAGCACCGCTGTCATTGGTGCGGTCTGCACGGCATCTGATGCCGACAAAGACTTCTTCCCGCTCAATCAAGCCGTACTGATTACCAACGTACAAAAAGCCATTGGTAAAGCAGGCACAAAAGGCACGCTGCTACGCACTTTACGCGCCATCTCCAAACAAACCAGCCCGATTATTGTGATGGTGCGGGTAGAAGAAGGCGTAGACGAAAAAGAAACTGAAAAGAACATCATCGGCGGCACGGATGAACAGGGCCGCTTCACCGGCTTGCAAGCGTTGCTATCAGCTAACAGCACCGTCCACGTTAAGCCGCGCATCTTAGGCGTGCCAGGCTATGACACTTTGCTGGTCGCCAACGAGCTGGCAACGATCTGCCAGAAGCTACGCGCCTTTGCTTACATCAGCGCACGCGGCTGCAATAGCTTAGAAACCGCCCTTGAGTATCGAGAAAACTTCGGCCAGCGCGAGCTGATGCTGATCTGGCCAGACTTTAGCAATCCTCTGTTTGATGGCAAAGGCGATCAAGGCTTAGATCTGGCCGTGGCCTACGCGATGGGCTTACGCGCCAAGATCGACAAAGAAATCGGCTGGCACAAAACCCTTTCTAATGTGGTGATTAACGGCGTCACCGGCTTAAGCCAAGACGTGTTCTGGGACTTGCAAGACCCTGATACCGATGCAGGCTTACTAAATGCCGCCGACCTCACCACGCTGGTGCGCGCCAAAGGCTATATTTTTTGGGGCAGCCACACCCTTAGCGCCGACCCACTGTTCAAGTTTGAAAGCTACACCCGCACCGCCCAAGTGCTGGCCGATACGATGGCCGAGGCGCATATGTGGGCGGTTGATAAGCCGATGACGCCTAGCCTTGCCAAGGATATTTTAGAAGGGCTGAACGCCAAAGGCCGCGCCTTAGTGTCTGGCGGTTATTTGATGGGCTTCAATGCCTGGCTAGATATTGACGCCAACGATAAGGAAGCCCTTAAGGCGGGCAAGTTAACCATTGATTACGACTACACGCCGATGCCACCGCTGGAAGACCTGACCTTTATCCAGCGCATTACCGACAAATACCTGATGGACTTTGCCGCCAACGTAGGCCGCTAAAGGGAGAACAGCATGGCATTACCCCGTAAGTTAAAACTGTTTAATTTATTCCTCAATGGAGAAAACTTTGTTGGGCAAGTAACGGAAGTCACCCTGCCCAAGCTCAGCCGCAAGATGGAAGAGTACCGAGGCGGCGGCATGAGCGGCCCGATTGATATTGATCTGGGAATGGAAAAACTCGAAATGGAGTTCACCTGCGGCGGCATGATGCGCGAGATTCTGCTCAGCTTTGGCGCGGCCACCCACGACGCCGAGCTGCTGCGCTTTGCTGGTGCTTACCAGCGGGAAGAGTCGGAAGAAGTGGACGCGGTGGAAGTTACCGTGCGCGGTCGTCACAAAGAAATCGATATGGGCGGCGCAAAGCCTGGCGACGATACCGAGTTCAAAGTCTCCAGCACTTTAAGCTATTACAAGTTTGAAATGAACGGCGAAATGCTGATCGAAATTGATCTGGTCAACATGATTGAAACCATCGGTAGCACCGACCGCCTCGCCAAATTCCGTGCCGCGATTGGCCTGTAAACCTAGGAAAAAATAAACCATGACCACCCCAGAAAACAAAATCATCGAAGCCCCAGAAAACACCATCGAGCTAGACACCCCTATTACACGAGGCAGCCAAACGATTAGCGCCATTACTTTACGCAAACCCAAGGCCGGTGAGCTGCGCGGCGTGAAGCTGGGCGAGTTGCTGCAGATGGATGTAGAAACGCTGACCAAGGTATTGCCGCGCATTAGCTCACCCACGCTGACCACGCAAGACGTCAACAACCTAGACCCCGCCGACCTCTTGCAACTGGCAGGGGTAGCGGCTGGTTTTTTATTGCCGAAGGCCAGCAAACCGGATTACCCGCTTGCGTAAATGATGCAATGGCCGATATCGCGATGGTGTTCCACTGGCCGCCTTCGGCTATGGACGGCATGGAGGTATCGGAATTAATAGAATGGCGTGAAGCCGCCAGAAAAAGGCAAAGCCCAGATTCATGATTAAAAATAAATTACACGCGGGAGACTGCCTGCCCTTCTTAGAACGCTTACCCGCCTTATCGGTGGATGCGCTGATTACTGATCCGCCTTACGCATCGGGCGGCGTACATATTGGCTCTAAAAACCGCAGCACCTCAGACAAATATCAGAACGGCGGCACGGCGCGACAATATCCAGAATTTACCGGCGATCACCGCGACCAACGCGCCCACCTGCGCTGGATGACGCTTTGGCTATCTGAGTGTTTACGGGTGATGAAGGACGGCGCGCCCATTTGCCTATTCACCGACTGGCGACAATTGCCGCTCACCACCGACGCTTTACAGGTAGCGGGCTTTACTTGGCGCGGCATTGCGGTTTGGGACAAGGGCGAAGGCGTGCGCCCGCAAATGGGCCGTTATCGTAATCAAGCCGAGTACATCGTTTGGGGCAGCAAGGGCGATATGCCGCTGGATCGAGGCGTTGGGGTATTGCGCGGTGTTTACAAAGAAGTGGTGAAGCAAAAAGACAAGTTTCACGTGACCGGCAAACCCACCGATTTAATGCGCGACCTCATTAAAATCTGTCCCGCTGGCGGCGTCATTCTTGACCCCTTCGCCGGTTCTGGCTCCACCCTGCTTGCCGCTGAATCAGCGGGCTACGACTGGCTGGGCTGTGAACTGAGCGAGGAATACAAAGCCATTGCTTTAAATCGATTGGCCACACTAAGGGCGGAATAATGAGCGCGGCGCGGAATTTACAACTCGAGGTAGTTTTAAAGGCAATTGATAAATTTACCGCGCCGTTTAAAGGCGTGCTCAATCAAAGCAAAGCCGTCTCGAAGCAAGTTGGCGAGCTTAAAAATAAAATGAAAGACTTGGATAAAACCCAAGGCAATATTGATTCATTTAAAAAGCTTAGCCGAGACACCGCCCAATCCTCGCTGCAAATGAAGGCCGCACAGGAACGCGCTACCGCGCTGGGCAAAAGCCTTGCCGAAGCAGCCAACCCCACTAAAAAAATGAGCACGGAATTTAACCGCGCTAAAAAAGAAGCCGCAGAATTAGCGGCCAAACACACGCAGCTGGTCAGCCGACAACAAAGCCTGCGCACCTCCTTAAATGCGGCGGGTGTCTCTACGCGCAACCTCTCCCAACACCAGCGAGAGCTACGGCAAAACGCCACCAGCACAACCGCCGCCCTGCAAAGAGAACAACAGCAGCTTGAACGCCTAGGCAGGCAATCTCAGCGCCTACACGCCGCCAAAGCCTCTTATGAGAAATCCATTAGCTTAAGAGACAAGATGGCGGGAGCCGGTGCCGGTATGGCGGTTGCAGGTGGCGGTGCGCTGTATGCCGCCAAGCAAGTGATGGCACCGGGCTTAGATTTTGATGAAGGCATGTCGAGCGTTCAAGCGCTCACCCGCTTAGATAAAAACTCACCTCAACTTATCGCTCTGCGCAAACAGGCACGAGAACTAGGCGCGGCCACCAGCTTTACCGCCAATGAAGCCGCACAGGGGCAAGGCTTTTTAGCCATGGCAGGCTTTGACCCGAAAGCCATTCAGCAGGCCATGCCTGGCGTGCTCGATTTAGCCAAGGCCGGACGGGTAGAACTGCCCGCCGCTGCCGATATGGCCTCCAATATTCTGACCGGCTTTAAGCTGAACGCAGAACAGATGGGCCGTGCCGGTGATGTACTGGTCGGCACATTCACGCGCTCGAATGTGGATTTAAGAATGCTGGCTGAAACCATGAAATATGCCGCGCCGGTGGCTGCTGATCTGGGCGTGGATCTGGAAACAGCCGCCGCCATGACGGGTAAATTGGGAGACGCCGGTATTCAAGCCAGCATGGCGGGTACCGGCCTTCGTGCCATTATGTCCCGCTTGGCCGCACCGCCTAAAGCGGCTGCCGTGGCGATGAAAGAGCTAGGCATTCAGGCCAAAGACGCCAAAGGCAATCTGCGCGATCTGCCCACTATTCTTGCCGAACTCGACGCCAAAACCAAAAAAATGGGCAACGCCCAGCGGGCCGGATACTTTAAGCATATTGCTGGGGAGGAAGCCTTTAGTGCCTTGCAAGTGCTGACCGCTCAGGCGGGTAACGGCAAGCTGCAAGAACTGATTGCCTCCCTTAAACAATCCGCCGGTGAAGCCAGCAAAAACGCCGCCACCATGAGCGACAACGCGGCGGGCGATATCAAGAGCCTGCAATCGGCGTGGGAAGATGTCGGCATTGAAATGTTTGAGGGGAATAACAGCCCACTGCGCGAGCTGATCCAGAACATCACCAGCGTGATTCGCCAAGTCGGGGCATGGATGAAGGCCAACCCCAAGCTCGCCGCAACCATCATCAAAATCAGCGTTGCTCTTGCTGCCGTTGTCGCCCTGTTAGGCGGCTTAACGCTGGCTGCTGCCGCCGTACTTGGCCCAATGGCCCTGCTTAAATTCAGTATGGCGACGCTTAATATTCAGATGGGCATTGGCTCCACCCTCGCCAAAATCGCCTCCTTTAGTTACGGCTTGCTCGCCGGTGCATTGGGGTTTGTTTCCACAGCAGTGCAGTTTTTAGGGCGTGCGCTGTTAATGAATCCTCTTGGTATTTTAATCACCTTAATCGCCGTACTTGCTGTGCTAATTTATAAAAACTGGGAACCCCTCTCCGAATTCTTTAGCGAACTATGGGCCACGATTCAAACCAAAACAGCGGCCTTTTGGTTATGGATAAAAGAAACCGCCCTGCAAACGGGCAATGCCATTGCTGACTTCTTTTTAAACTGGTCTTTACCTGGCCTTATTTATAAAAATTGGGATGAAATCATCGCGTGGCTGGGCGGACTCAGTGGCCGCTTTAGCGAGATAGGCGGGCAGATCGTCGACGGCTTATGGCAAGGCATCGCCGGTAAGTGGGACTGGTTAAAAGGCAAGTTCTACGAGCTGGCCAAGATGCTACCCGAGCCAGTACAAAAGGCGCTCGATATCCACTCCCCTTCCCGCGTGTTTGCTCAGATTGGGCGGCACACCGTGGCGGGCTTAGATCAAGGCTTAATGGATGGTAAAGATGCACCGCTGGCCACCATAAAGAATATCACTAGCCAAATTATAAGCGCGGCCAGCGGTTTAATCATTGGCGGCACCAGTCTGGGGGCGATGGCTGACGTCAAGCTAGATCAGCGCCCGCCCATGTCTGTACAAAGCAGCTATGCCCCCAGCCAAGCAGCGCCAATCCAAATCACGATCAACGCCGCCCCTGGCATGGATGAACAAAAGCTCGCCCAACTCGTGGCCAGAGAGATTGCCAAAGCCGACCGCCAGAAGCAGGTGCGTAGCCGTTCACGCTTAGGAGATAGCGACTGATGATGATGGTCTTAGGTATGTTTGTTTTTGAGCTATCCAGCGCACCTTACCAAAGTTTGGAGCAATCCAAATCATGGCGGCACGCCAGCCAGACGCGTATCGGCATTGGCCCCGCCAATCAATTCTTAGGGCCAGATGCAGAAACCATCACACTCAGCGGCACGCTGTACGAAGAACTCAATGCGGGCGAGGTTTCTTTGCTGGCACTGGAAGAAATGGCCGATACGGGAGAGGAGTATTTTTTAATTGAGGGGACGGGCTGGATTTATGGCGAGTACGTGATTGAATCGATTAAAACCACCCGCAGCCTGTTTTACAAAGATGGCAGCGCCCGTAAAATTGAATTCAACTTAGCCCTTAAGCGGATCACGTCCGACCCCCTCGAAAAAATCATGGGAATGTTGTCATGAGCGAAGGTCATAAAACACCGCTGTTTAAAATCATGGTCGGCGCAAAGGATATTACCAAGCTGGTTAATGACCGGCTTATCTCTGTGGGCCTTACCGATAACCGAGGCTTTGAAGCGGATCAGCTCGATATTACGCTGGATGATAGCGACAGCCTGCTCGATATCCCGCCACGCGGTGCCATCGTTACCGTGTCGCTAGGCTGGCCGGATAGTGGCTTAGTCGATAAAGGTCAATATACCGTCGATGAAGTCGAGCACAGCGGCGCACCGGATCAGCTCACCATTCGCGCCCGCAGTGCCGATTTACGCGCTGGCCTATCGGTTAAAAAAGAAAGATCGTGGCATAAAACCACGCTGGGGCAGATTGTAGAAACCATCAGCAAGCAAAACAAGATTGAGCACAGCATCGGCCCCAGTCTAGCCAAGCAGGCCATCAGCCATATCGACCAAACCAATGAAAGCGACGCCAGCTTCTTAAGCCGCATCGCTAAAATGTTTGATGCCATTGCCACCGTAAAAAATGGCCGGCTGATCTTTATGAAAGCGGGCCAAGCCACCACCGCCAGCGGCAAACCGCTAGGCAAAGTACAGATCACCCGCCAATCTGGCGACGGCCACCGCTTTGGTATTGCGGATCGAGGCGCGTATAGCGGCGTAAAAGCCACATGGCAAAACACCAAAACCGCCAAGAAAGAAAGCACCACCGTCAAACGCAAACCCAGAAAAAAGAAACCCGCAGGCCCAGGGCAAGGCGAAGTCATCCAAGGCGCGGACGATAACGTCAAAACACTGCGCCACGTTTACGCCAGCAAAACCAATGCCGAACGCGCCGCAAAAGCCGAATGGGAAAAACTACAACGTGGCGTAGCGCAATTCTCCTTAACGCTAGCCTATGGCCGCCCCGAACTCTTCCCCGAACTGCCCGCCAGCGTGTCAGGCTTTAAGCCCATCATCGACCAACAAGACTGGATCATCACCCGCGTAGTGCATAGCTTAAGCGATAGCGGCTACACCACGGCTTTAGAGTTGGAAGTCAAAGCCAGTGAAGTGGACGGGTAAGTATTTGTTCACTTGTACTTCATCAATCATTAAACTAGACTAACTAAGCTTAGTTTAAAAAGATGAGGTACTTATGCTAACGATTAATATGCACGAAGCGAAGACCAACTTATCCAAGCTGGTTGATCAAGCCAAAATGAGTGGGGGCTTTATTATTGCGAAAGCTGGAAAGCCACTGGTCAAAGTCATGCCTCTTGATGCCCCGCCAACAATGCAAAGACTTGGCTTTATGTCTGGGCAGTTTTTGGTGCCGGATGACTTCGACACGATGGCAGCAAAAGAAATTGAGCTTTTATTCGGAGGAGCGGACGAGTGAAGTATTTGTTGGATACACATATTCTGCTATGGGCAGCAAGCGCTCCCGAAAAACTACCTGAGAGCGCACGCGTCCTGTTGAGTGATGAAAAAAACCAGCTCTTCTTTAGTGCCGCGTCATTATGGGAAATTACCATTAAAAATGGATTGGGCAGGGAAGATTTTAGAGTAAACGCACGCGTTTTACGCCGTGGCCTGCTTGATAATGGCTATCAAGAATTACCCATTTACAGCGAGCATGCCGTTTCTGTAGATAACTTGCCCGCCATTCATAAAGACCCGTTTGATCGCATCCTCATTGCTCAAGCAACAGTCGAGGGAATCACGCTCATTACGGCAGATAGCTCTATTGCTCAGTACCCAGCCCCCATACTTAAAGTTTAAACAACACAAAAGCCCCAGAGCAAAAAAGCAAAGGGGCTTTTTATTTATATTGCCGTTGTGGCACTAGCCACATGCTTAAGAACGAATGATTTAGATGATGATGGAAGTAGTGTTTCTTCATGCATCATTCTTTCTTCATATGCACGCGGTAAAAAGTATTCTTTTCCAACAACAAACCCAAGAGCTAACGACAGTATGATAATCATCACACTCATTACGATTAAAACTCGCAAAATACGTAGTTGAAATATTTCATTATGAAAGTGAGCATCTTTTATTTTTACATCATGATTAGCTATGATGCCTATTTTTAGCAGAGGTTGATTTTTCATTATCAAATAAGCCATAAAATAAAATAGCCCGCATAATGCGGGCTGGCTTAATTAAATATAACAAAAATCATAATAAATAATTCACTTAATTTTATTTTTTATTTATTACGTCGATACTCTTTCAGAGCTGAATCACCTAAGTCACAGTACTCAACAGCAGAAGGAGAGCAGGTAACACACTGCCGTGCTCGTGTTGTTGCCTCTCCAAGTAATATGCCTTTCATTGTCGTGTTACCTTTAAACAAAACCTCTCCCTGAGTTCTATTTTTATCAGCCCGAGCAATAAGCTGTCTCATTTGATCACCACATGCATAAAGATCATTGCGCTTCATTGCTCGCCCCTCCTTCAAAATTGCACGCGTTTCTTTTTCAATCTGTTTCTCACTTACTGGCGCAGCCATTGCTAAAGATGAGAATAAAACAGAAAGCGTAATTAGTGGAATTGCATAAAAACCTTTAGATACTAATTTCATTTTTAACCCTTTTAGTTAATTTAACTACATACCTTCTTTGATTTACTCATGCTGCCATCTTTGCAAATAAACTTACCATTAGAACAATGGTCTATTCCTCCTTTTTTACCTGAGCAGGGTGTGTTAGCTGCATGGCTTAGCCACGGAAGTAAAACTAAAGACAAAGCAATGGCAGCAAATGACATTTTCATAAGAATATAACCATGTACTAATATATTAAATGGGGAATGCCCACTTGGGGCGAGGTATGCTTTTGGTTTGATGCTATTGCTAATAGGGGCCAGCTAGTAGCTAGCCATATGAAGCATGTATTTCAACACTTAAAGGTCTTGATTTTCACCTTGCCATCTACAACTTGCCCGACCTTGCCTAAAAATTGCTGACGAACCTTGGGCTTTACGTCTTCATTACTAGGGAGGCTTACTTGCAGCATTGCCATAATCCCAGCTTGTACAGGGGCAGGAGCAGAACGAAAAGACGTTATTAATTGCTGTTCAGCATCAGGCAGGCGCGCAGAGCTACGTTCCCCAGTAATGATGTACTGAACATCAGCACCTAGTTTGGCATAGGGTATTAGTACCGATGCAGGTGGGCTAACTTTGTTTCTTTCGTATGCGGATAAGGACGAAAGCGAGATTCCAATAGCCTTTGCCGTCGTTTCTTGGGACAGGCCAAGGCGCTTTCTTTCCTCTCTAAATCGAGTAGAAACATGTTGATTACCACATACATCTATTGACGATGTGTCGTATGTAACAGATAATGGATCCATAGATTCTGATGTATCGCTTAGTGACACTCTAAATAACCTTAATGGTAACTTAAACAATGATAGAAAACGAGGCAGGTGATCAGACGATGCCCAGAGCGCCGCGCGGCCTACTCAGCCGCCGAGGCATCAATTTACGATTAACAACAATTGAGCACCCCGTTGTGGGTTCTATCGCAAAGCAAGAATCAAGATCTGTTGCTTCTATGTGCCGCTTACTAATCTTAGAAGGCTTGGCTTATCGTGGGGTTGAAATCCCAGAGGAAGAGCTAAAAGACATAGAAGACATTGCACTTACCGAGATAGAACAAGCTGCTGTCGCTTAATGCGCGATTAAGTTTCGTAGAGAAATATAAGCGCTTTGCCCGACGAATGGTAGTCGTTTGTGGCTCCCCACTTTGCTTTTGTAATTTTTGTTAGCTTTGGAGTAATCAACATGGCCGTAGAGATTCATTGCCCATACTGTAATTCTAAAACGCATACGCGAACCAGCGTCCGGATTACTCCAACAGCCACTACCGCCCAAATCGGCTGCCGAAGTTGCGGCGCTAGATTAAAAGTTGGTTTCCAGATCACCGAGGCCTGGATGCCTAAGTACAACGAAGATTTTGAAGTCTTTAAATGGACGGAATTCCCACCGGCCAACGACGATAAGTTTAAGCAAGACCAACTCCCCCTCGCTCTATAAAGCAGCAATAAAACCCCACATTCAATAAGCCTCCTGATGCCTGTTAAACAGCCATCAGGGCTTTGTTACGTCTGGATAAAACGATGGCCGCCACCGCAGAGCAATTAGCCCAACCCTTTACACCAAGAGTCATCAATACATTGGAGCCTAAACGCTGCAATGCAAAGAAGATCAATCTTGATGTGCGTAGCCTTGAGTTGGCAAAAATGCAAACGCTTCTAAACTGCCAGCCGGTGGCCGCGTGGATTGCTATTCAACCCGAAACCATCCCTACATCAGACAAGCAAGCCGACTTACCGCTTAGCTCAGACAACCGCGCTTTACTCGCTCAAATACAGAATCTAGTCATTGAATTTAATGCGCAGCTACGCCCACTGATCCAAGGCGCTACCTTCAGAAATATTGATGGTTTAAGCATGCTGCCCCTTACCCATTTATTGAATGCTTGCGGGGGTGGGCTGGCTGAAATTAATCAACGCTTTGATATAGACACCGCCGCCCGCATGAAGGCGCTACGCGCTTCACCACTCACTCGTGGCGAAGACCGCCGAGCACCACAGGCGATGGACGCGTAATGAGCGCCGCCGCACAAAGTCGCTGGCATCAGCAGATTTACGCGCAGCAAGCGCGTCAAGAAGCCGCCAATGTTGAAAAGCTACTCATTGGCATGCCCGATCAGCTAAAGCACAGCTTGCGTAGTAAGTGGCGCAAATTAAGCAAAGCAGCGGGCCTCGCTGCTGTGCCCAACGCCAACGACTTTGTACGCAAGTTTGCTAATAAATTACGCGCCACCCTGCTACCGATTGAGTGCGACGACATCGAGCTGGGCGATATTGCCCGCAAGGCGGCAGAGCAATGCGGCGATGTGGTGAGTAAGGCTAAAGCAGGCCGTAAAGACGATAGCTTGCTACGCCCCTATTTTATGCTTGAGGCGGTCAACATCGCTGCCGATCATGGGCTAGAACTCGATTTAAGCGGCATGGAGCCAGAGCAATTTGAGGCCATGACTAAGCGCTTATGTGATCCAACTTGGTGGCGTGGCCGTTTAAAACGTGCGGTGACGTTTACCGTTGAACATGCACACATCAGGCTAGGCGATGTGGGTAAGCATCAAGATGCTTATGTCACAGCGGCCACCGCTTTACGCATCCGTATTCGTAATGAAAACAATAAAAAAGCACTGCAAAAGGCCGAAGCGACCAACGAGAAAGGTTTTACCGCCACGCTTGAAGAGCTAAGCCGTCGTGGTGTTTCTAATCCTGCTATTCGCCGCACTGAGCTAATGGTGCGGGTGCGCGGCATGGAAGAACTAGCCACCGAGCTGGGCATGCCTGGCTTCTTTGTCACATTAACCGCGCCCTCTAAATATCACGCTTGCAGCAAGAAATATAAAGCTTTTGGCGAGCCGTCCCCACGCGATACCCATCAATATTCCTGATTATGTCTCTTGCTCAATTTCAATTATAAATATCGTAGGGCGGGTGCAACCCGCGTGTTTATTCAGCATGGCTCGCGGGTTTCACCCGCCCTACACATTCAAAAACCAAGCCCAACACTCAAGAACCCCATCTGCACGGAGTCCATTGAGCAAGAGACATAATCAGGTCAATATTTGTGCAAATTGTGGGCCAATTTACGCGCCCTATGGAAGCACCGCGATTTATCCCCGTTTGGTATTCGGGTAGTCGAGCCACACGCCGACGGCACACCGCATTGGCATTTACTGCTGTGGTGCGAAGCCGACCGCGCAGATTTGATGCTGGCACTGTTTGAAGCCAAAGCGCTAGAAGAAGATGGCGACGAGGCAGGCGCTGATGAGCATCGCTTTACTATTGAAAACATCGACCCTAGCAAGGGTTCGGCTGTGGGTTATATCGCCAAGTATCTATGCAAGAACATCGATGGCGCACATATGGATTTAGATTTTGAGTCGGGTTACTCCGCCCCAATGGGTGCAGAGCTGGTACGTGCCTGGGCAAGTGTAAACCGTATTCGCCAATTTCAGACTATTGGCCAGCCACCGGTCACGATGTGGCGCGAGCTGCGCAAAGCCGATTTATTCGAGCAAGAAAACCTCATTATCTTAAGCGACTTGCACCGTGCTGCTGATCTGGGCGACTGGGCCAAGTTCGCTAAAGCATTTAAGCGCGTCCAGCACGGTTACAAAATTGGCTATGAAAATGCCTTAGTGCCGGATGAAAGCACTGGCGAACTCATCGACCCAGTTAACAAATACGGCGAAGTGCGCTCGATTGTCTCTGCCGTGGTGGTGCGTGCGCCGAATGGCGTGATTGTTGAACGCATCAAAACCAAGTTACACGAATGGGACGTGAACTGGGGCCGTGACGACACGCTCAGCAAAGTCATAGAAAAATCAGCCCTTGGTTTTGACTTGGCGGTTGATTCTCAGCGCAGCGGCGAAGCCGCGAGCACTTGGACTTGTGTAAATAACTGTTCGACCCCTGAACATAAAGCCGAATTTCAGAGGCTTACCGAGGTTTTCCGCGCCGAAGATGCTGCCTTTAAAACAAAGTTTCCCGCTTTGATTGCCGCTGGTCGCTGGGGAATCAGCGCCGAAGGTAAAACCGCATGGCTTCCCCCCGTATTTGATGAAGATTGGGGCGCTGATTGTGATGCCATAAGCGATCAAACAGACCTTTTTTAATCCAATTACTTTTCTAACTTAAAAGCAAAAAATATGAAAACACTATTTTTAGATTTAGAAACAACCGGCCTAAACAAAGATGGCACTGATGAAATTTTAGAAATAGCCATTATTGATAATCATGGCCAAGTACTGATGAATACCTTAGTGAAGCCCGTAATTCATACCGAGTGGCCAGAAGCTCAGGCAATTCATGGCATTAGCCCTGAAATGGTGACAAACGCACCAAAGCTGGATGAGCTGCAATGGAAAATACTCGATTTAATTGTCGAACATGAAACAGATGAAATTGTGATTTACAACGCGGCCTATGACTGGGCATTTATGCCGACAGAGATTCAAGGCATCAGCATCTACTTGGAGATCAAATGCGCAATGACGCAATTTGCCGAATACAACGGACTTTGGAATGTAGAACGTAATTGCTGGAAATGGCAAAAATTAAGCGTTGCAGCAGAACACTTTAACCACGTTTGGAATAGTGAAGCCCACCGCGCTCTAGCAGACACACTAGCTCTAAAAACGGTATGGGAAGGTATGGCCAGCTGGCGCTTAGAAAAGGAGCACGCTAGTGAGTGATTCCATCGACCGTGCATGTGAGCTAGCAGAAATGCTGCGCATCAATGCCATTACCCAGCATTTTGAAGCGGCCAAGCTTAGCCAAGACAAAACACCCATACCCAATGGTGAGTGCCGTTGGTGCGAAGCCGAAGCTGTAAACGACGCTGTGTTTTGCTGCGATGAATGCGCTAAGGACTGGCAAGAAAGAAATGCCATCAATAGGAAAGCCAAGCGGATTGCTGGTTGCTAAATGCAAATAAAACAAATCAAAGATCTAAAGGAGAGCGGCCACTATTGGTGGCGTGCTCACCCAAAGCAGGAATGGCAGATTTTATACATTGCCAATCCTAAACGCCTGACTTATGGCTTTGCGAGCTTTGAATTTATCGGGCCAATCTCACAACCCAAAACGTAAAAAAAGCCCAGCGCATCCAAGGCTAATAACGAAGGGAAGATATGCAGCACTCAACACGCTATGTAGTCATTGATAAATATTGCGAAATCACCGGTGATACACCGCAGGCCGTTTGGTCTCGAATAAAAAACGGTTACTGGCTCAAAGGCAGAGAAGTTTTAACACTCAGCGGCATGAAAACACTTATTGATTTAGAGGAATACGAAAGATGGGTAGAGAGTAAGCGCTCAGCCCTCCCACCTAGCCAGCTGCTTTAGCCTTCGTTATCTTGTGGGCTCTGATCTTTAACAAATGGCAGCAGCTCGTCAATTCGGCTATTGGGCCAAGTCGGGAGTTTTTCTAA